>JBFGUQ010000001.1:0-28172 GCA_041565515.1 Rhodocyclaceae bacterium
CGGTAGATGTGCCTGAACGAGATTAAACGTTACAAGACAATAAACAGGCCAAATGTACCGTGGTTAAGCCAACTCTGGTTGTTCAGCGACGTCCAAGGAGGTCATGTTAGATTATTCCCACTCGATCGTCGCCGGCGGCTTGCCGGAGATGTCGTACACGACCCGATTGATGCCGCGCACTTCGTTGATGATGCGGTTGCTCACCTTGCCGAGCAGGCTGTGTGGCAGCTCCGCCCAGTGCGCGGTCATGAAGTCCTGCGTCTGCACGGCGCGCAGCGCGACGACGTACTCGTAGGTGCGGCCGTCGCCCATCACGCCCACGCTCTTCACCGGCAGGAAGACGGCAAAGGCCTGGCTGGTCTTGTCGTACCAGTCGGCGGCGCGCAGTTCGTCGATGAAGATCGCATCGGCGCGGCGCAGCAGGTCGGCATACTCGGACTTGACTTCGCCGAGGATGCGCACGCCCAGGCCGGGCCCCGGGAAGGGGTGGCGATACACCATGTCGTGCGGCAGCCCCAGCGCCACGCCGAGTTCGCGCACTTCGTCCTTGAACAGCTCTCGCAGCGGCTCGAGCAGCTTCAGGCCGAGCGTCTCGGGCAGGCCGCCGACGTTGTGGTGGCTCTTGATCGTGTGTGCCTTCTTGTTCTTGGCGCCGCCGGATTCGATCACGTCCGGGTAGATCGTGCCCTGCGCCAGCCATTTCGCCTTCGGCAGCTTCTTCGCCTCGGCCTGGAACACCTCGACGAACTCGCGGCCGATGATCTTGCGCTTCTGCTCCGGGTCGGTCACCCCCTCGAGATGGCCGAGGAACTGCTCCGAGGCGTCGACGTGGATGACTTTCGCATGGAGGCGGCCGACGAACATGTCCATCACCATGCGACCTTCGTTGAGGCGTAGCAGGCCGTGGTCGACGAACACACAGGTGAGCTGGTCGCCGATGGCGCGATGGATCAGCGCCGCCGCAACCGACGAATCGACGCCCCCCGACAGGCCGAGGATGACCTCCTCGTCGCCGACCTGCTCGCGAATCCGCGCCACCGCCTCGGCGATGTAGTCGGGCATGTTCCAGTCGTGACCGCAGCCGCAGATCTCATGGACGAAGCGGGCGATGATCTCCTTGCCCTTGATCGTGTGCGTGACCTCCGGATGGAACTGCACGCCGTAGAAGCCGCGCGCCTCGTCGGCCATCGCGGCGATCGGGGTGGACTCGTTGCTGCCGATGATCTTGAAGCCGGGCGGCAGCGCGGTGACCTTGTCGCCGTGGCTCATCCAGACGTCGAGCAGGCCGTGACCCTCCGGGTTGCTTCGATCCTCGATGCCCTCGAACAGCCGCGAATGGCCGCGGGCGCGCATTTCCGCATAGCCGAACTCGCGCGTCGTCGAACTCTCGACCTTGCCGCCGAGCTGCTCGGCCATGGTCTGCATGCCGTAGCAGATGCCCAGCACCGGCACGCCGAGCTCGAACACCGCCTGCGGCGCATGCCAGTCCTGCGCCGCATAGACCGAGTTCGGCCCGCCCGACAGGATGATGCCCTGGGCACCGAATTCGCGCACGAACTCGTCGGAGACGTCGAAAGGATGCAGCTCGCAATACACCTGCTGCTCGCGTATGCGACGGGCGATGAGTTGCGAGACCTGTGAGCCGAAGTCGAGGATGAGGATTTTCTGGTGGGACATGTGCGTCTCAAAAAGAAGAAAGGCGGCACGCAGCCGCCTGATCCGTATTGGATTGCAACGTCAGCTGACGTGGTAGTTGGGCGCTTCCTGGGTGATCTGCACGTCATGGACGTGGGACTCGCGCACGCCGGCCGAGGTGATCTCGACGAACTGGGCGCGATCGTGCATCGCCGGGATGCTCTCCGCGCCGATGTAACCCATCGAGGCGCGCAGGCCGCCGATCAGCTGATGGATCACCGCCCCGACCGTACCCTTGTACGGCACGCGGCCCTCGATACCTTCGGGCACGAGCTTGTCGATGTTGCCGGAGTTCTCGTCCTGGAAGTAACGGTCGGCCGCGCCCTTCTCCATCGCCGCGAGCGAGCCCATGCCGCGATAGGACTTGTACGAGCGTCCCTGGTAGAGCACCGTTTCGCCGGGCGCCTCCTCGGTGCCGGCGAACAGGCCGCCGAGCATCACCACGTTCGCACCGGCGGCAATCGCCTTTGCGATGTCGCCGGAATAGCGGATGCCGCCGTCGGCGATCAGCGGCACCCCGGTACCCGCGAGCGCCTTGGCGACGTTGTCCACTGCGGTGATCTGCGGCACGCCGACGCCGGCGACGATGCGCGTGGTGCAGATCGAGCCCGGCCCGATGCCGACCTTGACGCCGTCGGCACCGGCATCGACCAGCGCCATCGCGGCCTCGGCGGTGGCGATGTTGCCACCCACGACCTCGACGTGCGGGAAATTCTTCTTCACCCACTTCACGCGGTCGAGCACGCCCTGGGAGTGCCCGTGCGCGGTATCCACGACGATGAGGTCCACGCCCGCCTCGGCGAGGAGTTCGGCGCGCTCCTCGGTGCCGGCGCCGACGCCGATCGCAGCGCCCACGCGCAGACGACCGAGTTCGTCCTTGGCCGCCATCGGATGCTCGGTCGACTTCATCATGTCCTTGACGGTGATGAGGCCACGGAGCTCGCCGGCCTCATTGACCACCAGCACGCGCTCGAGCCGGTGCTCGCGCAGCAGTTCGCGCGCATCGTCCAGACCGGCGCCTTCCCTGACGGTGACCAGACGCTCCTGCGGAGTCATGATCGTGGACACCGGCTGGTCGAGCTTGGACTCGAAACGGGTGTCACGGTTGGTGACGATGCCCACCACCTTGCTGCCGAGCACCACCGGCAGACCGGAGAACTTGTGCTGGCGCTGCAAGGCGATCACTTCGCGCACCGTCATCGTCGGCGGGACGGTGATCGGATCCTTGAGCATGCCCGATTCGTGACGTTTGACCTTGTGCACCTCCGCAGCCTGTTGTTTCGGCGAGAAGTTCTTGTGCACAATGCCGATACCGCCATCCTGCGCGAGCGCGATTGCGAGGCGGGACTCGGTGACGGTGTCCATCGCCGCCGATAGCAGCGGGATATTCAGACGGATGCGGCGCGTGACCTGGCTCTGCAGGTTCACATCGCGGGGGAGAACCGTGGAGTGGGCGGGAACAAGAAGGACGTCATCGAACGTCAGCGCCTTCTGAATCACTCGCATGGCTTTTATCCTTTCAACCAAATCCGTATTATACAGACGCCTTTCGCGCCATGTAAGCAGCGGATTCCGGAGATTTTCGATGATGCGCCCAGCCGCCCTGCTCCTTGCCCTGTTCGTCGCCCTGCCCGCGGCAGCGCAGGTCTATAGCTGGCGCGACAAGGATGGCCGGCTGAACTACGCGGACCAGCCCCCCGCCAGCGGCGAGGTGAAGCTTCTGCAGGACCCGCGCCAGCGGCAGGCCCAGGCCGCTCCCGCGGCCCGAAGCAGCGGCGATGCCGCGGCGGCGGCATCGAACAAGCCCAAGACCCTCGCCGAACGCGAACTGGAATTCCGCCAGCGCCGCGCGGAAGCAGCCGAGGCCGACGCCAAGGAAAAGAAGGAGGCGGCGGAGATGGCCGACCGCCAGCGCTATTGCGAGCAACTCCGCAATCAGCTCACCGCGCTCAATTCGGGACAACGCGTGTCACGCTTCAATTCGGCAGGCGAGCGCGAGTACCTCGACGACGCTGCACGCGCAGCGGAGATCGACCGCCAGCAGCAACAGCTCGAACAGAACTGCCAGTCGTAGGACTGCCGGTCGGAATACTCCGCCCGTCGCGACGACCGCCCTCAGGCCTGCTCCTCGGCCGGTCCGCCACCCTTCTTCATCGCCTTGCCCTCGTCCGCACGCTTCTTGCGCACCGCCTTCGGGTCGGCGATCAGCGGACGATAGATCTCCACCCTGTCGCGATCGCGCAACACCGTGTCCGGCTTGGCGAGCTTGGCGTAGATGCCGAGCTTGTTCTGCCCATCCAGGTTGATGTCCGGGTACTTCTGCAACAGCCCGGAGCGCTCCACAGCCTGCCGTGCGGTCGCGCCCTCGGGCAGCTCGAGCAGCACCAGTTCCTGCTGCTGCGGCAGCGCAAATACCACTTCGACCCGGATCGTCCCGCTCATGCCCCGCCTTTCGTGTAGATCTGCCCGGCGCGCTTGACGAAGGAATCGACGAAGGTGTTGGCGATGTGGTTGAAGACCGGGCCGAGGGCCTTGTCCAGCAGCTTGCTCGAGAACTGGTAGTGCAGGCTGAACTCGACCTTGCAGGCGGTATCGCCCAGCGCCGTGAAGACCCAGTGCCCATCCAGATGGGTAAATGGGCCGTCGGTGAGCCGCAGCTTCATGTCGTTCGGCCGGCGCTTCTCGTTCTCGGTGGTGAAGTGCGCCTTGATGCCGTGGTAGTTGATGTGGATCGTCGCCTTCGTCAGCGTATCGGTGCGCTGATGCAGGTCGGTCCCGCCGCACCACGGCAGGAACTTGGGGTAGTCCTCGCAACGATCGACCAGGTCGAACATCTGCTCGGGCGTGAATTCGATCAGGACAAGCTTCTTGACGTCGGCCATGGGCAATGCGCACAAGTGATGCAGTCCGGGCGAGATGCTGGCTTTGCCGAACTGCTAAAATGCGCGATTCTACCGCATGAGCGGCGAACCTTCGCCCTCCTGCGGCGCGGAAGCGCCCCGCAAGCCCGAAGGATCATCACCCCATGAGCATCGTCGACAACCGCAAGGCCTACCACGACTATTTCATCGAGGAAAAGTACGAGGCCGGCCTCGTCCTCGAGGGTTGGGAGGTGAAGGCGATCCGCGCCGGGCGCTCCAACATCAAGGAGGCCTACGTCATCGTCCGCGGCGAGGAGATCTTCATCCTCGGCATGCATATCACCCCGCTGCTCAGCGCATCGACCCACGTCAAGACGGACCCGGTGCGCACCCGCAAGCTGCTGCTGCACGCGAACGAGATCGCCAAGCTCATCGGCAAGGTCGAGCGCGCCGGCTTCACCCTGGTGCCGCTGGACCTGCATTTCAGCAAGGGCCGCATCAAGATCGAGATCGGCCTGGCCAAGGGCAAGAAGCAGTACGACAAGCGCGAGGACGAGAAGAAGAAGGACTGGGACCGCGAGAAGCAGCGCCTGATGCGGGTCAAGGCCTGAGCGTCCGCCGGGTACGCGCCCTGCGATGTGCTACGAGCTGCAGGACAGCATCGAACACCCGGCCTTGTACCGCGCCCAGTCGGGACGCCTGGCGGCGAAGCGCTCGCGCCCGGGCTGGTCGTCGTAAGGCCGGCGCATCACGTCCAGCAGTTCCTCCACTTCGCCCAGGTCGCCCTGCTCCGCCGCATCGATCGCCTGCTGGGCGAGGTAATTGCGGGGCACGAAGCGCGGGTTGACCGCATTCATGCGCGCCCGGCGACGTGCGGCGGGCAGCGGGTCCTGGCGCACACGTTCGCCGTAGCGCGCCAGCCAGGCATCCAGATCGGCCGCGTTGGCGGCGCGACTGCCTTCGTCGTAGAAAGCCGCGCCGACGACCGCGGCATCGGGCGCCGCGGGATCGAGGTCGGCCAGGGCGCGGAAGAAGATCGTCATGTCCAACTCCGCAGCCTGCAGCAGGCGGTGCAGATCGGCCACGAGCGCCTCGTCCTCGGCACGCCAGCTCTCGAAGCCGAGCTTGTCGGCAGTCATGCGCCGATTCTCCGCCTCGTGCACCTCGGCATAAAGGGCCAGCGCGCGCTCGAGGGGCTCGGTCTCACCGAACACCGGGTACAGCGCATTGGCCAGCTGCCACAGATTCCAGTGCGCGATCCGTGGCTGATGACCGAAGCGGTAGCGGCGGCTGGCGGCGTCCGTCGTGTTCGGCGTCCAGTCCGGATCGAAGTTGTCGATCCAGCCGTACGGACCGTAGTCGATCGTCAGGCCGAGGATGGACATGTTGTCGGTGTTCATCACCCCGTGCACGAAGCCGACCCGCATCCAGTGCGCGACCAGCACCGCCGTGCGCCGGCACACCTCCTCGAACCAGCGGATCCGCCGACCCCGGCGGTCGAGGGCGGCATCGGTGGCAATCTCGGGGAAGTCGCGGTCGATGGTGAAGTCGATCAGGCGCGCCAGCAGCTCTTCCTCGCCGCGCGCAGCGAAGATCTCGAAGTTGCCGAAGCGGATGAAGGACGGTGCCACCCGGCACACGACCGCACCCGGCTCGGGGCGGGCCCTGCCGTCGTAGAACATGTCCCGCACCACGGTCTCGCCGGTACCCACCAGGCTCAGTGCGCGGGTGGTCGGCACGCCGAGGTGATGCATGGCCTCGCTGCAGATGAACTCCCGGATCGACGAGCGCAGCACCGCGCGACCGTCCGCCCGGCGCGAGTATGGCGTCGGACCGGCGCCCTTGAGCTGCAGCTCCCAGCGCTGGCCGCCGGCGTTGATCGCCTCGCCCAGCGTGATCGCGCGCCCGTCGCCGAGCTGTCCCGCCCAGTTGCCGAACTGGTGCCCGCCATAGCAGGCGGCAAACGGCTCCATGCCCGCCATCAGGCGATTGCCGCCGAAGATCTCGGCGAACGCCGCTGAGCGCACGTCGGCCTCGTCGAGGTCTAGCAGCGCCGCCACCTCGGCCGACCACGCCAGCAGATGCGGGCGCTGCACCGGCGTCGGCTCGACGCGGGAAAAACAGGCGCCGTGCACCTGGCGCACATGGCGGCCGACATGCGGGTCGGCCGGCAGGTCGCGGACGAAGCGGTTGTCGAAGACGAGTTCTTTCATCGGGAGCAGGTGTGCCTGAATCCGGGTCGCCTTGTCAGAGCGCGCAGCCGGTGGTTTGGTTCGCCGGCCGAGACCGCGAGGCGGCACTCAGACGCGGCGGGGATCGAAGGCATCGCGTACGACGTCGGCGAACAGATTGGCCGCGAGCACGAGCACGAACATGAAGCTGAAGGCGGCGGCGAGCGACCACCACACCATCGGCTCGCGCGCGAGCTCGGCGCGAGCCATGTTGATCATGGTGCCGAAGCTGATCGTGGTGGGGTCGACGCCGATGCCGACATAGGACAGCACCGCCTCGGCCAGCACCAGGCCTGAGAAGTCCATCACCAGCGCGATCATGACGATGTGCATCACGTTGGGCAGGATGTGGCGCCGCAGGATGGCCGGCGTGCGCACGCCGAACGCGCGCGCCGCCTGAACGTATTCGAGTTCGCGCAGCTTCAGCGTCTCGCCGCGCAGCAGCCGCGCCAGCCCGGTCCAGCTGGTGATGCCGAGGATGAAGCAGAGCGCGAGCAGGCGCGCGTCGGAGCGCTCGGCGGCGGTGTCGAACCACTCCGGATGGGTGTCGATCACGACCTGCATCATCAGCACCGCGGCGGCGATCAGCAGCACGCCCGGGATGGCGTTGAGGACCGTATAGACGTACTGCACCGCGTCGTCCACCCAGCCGCCCAGATAGCCGGCGGCGATGCCGAGCGCGATGGCGAAGGGCATCATCACCAGCGTCGTCAGCGTGCCGATGACGAGGGCCGTGCGCACGCTCTTGAGGGCCAGGTACAACACGTCCTGCCCCACCTTGTCGGTGCCGAACACGTGGTACAGCGGCGCGAGCACGATGCAGGCCGAGACCACGAACAGGATCACGCCCAGCGTGACCAGCGCTGCCCGCCACGCCAGCACCGTGCGCCCGGTCAACGTGGCATGCGCGGCTTCCGTCCAGCCCAGGCCGCTGCCTCGCCACACGCCGGTGACGACCAGCACGAAGGCGGCACACCACAGCACGAACGCGAGGCCGGCCGCCGTGCCGAGCCGGCTCGCGACATCGCCTCCGGTGGCGGTGGCCGGATCGGCCAGGTGGGCGGCCCCATGCGTCAGCCGCGGGTAGCCGCGCAGCTTCGCGCCACCCGGCCCTTCCATGGTCTCGCGCTGATACAGGGTCGAGGCGAAGGGAGCGGAGTAGGTCTTCTCCGTGCGCAGGCGCAAGGGCGCGAGCAAGGCGTCGAGCGCGGAGAGCACTTCGGACGAATACACCGGCGCGGGCGCGGACGCATCGCCCACCGACTGCGCCTGCTCGACCGGCGGCAGCAGTGGGCGGAAATGCAGGCTGTCGAGCACGCCGACGAGGATGAAGACGAGCAGCACCGTGGCCGCGGCCATGCCGGTGGGGCGCTTGCCGACCTTGCGCCAGGCATCGCGCAGCGGCTCGTTGGCCTGCACGTAAAAGGCCGCGAGCACGGCCAGGCCGAGCAGCACGAACAGCAGCATGTCGGTCCACAGCAGCACGGGCTGAAAGGCGATGGTCATTCCAGCCTCACCCGCGGATCGACCAGCGTGTAGGAGACGTCGGTGAGGATCAGGCCGACGATGTACAGCACCGAGCCGATGAACACCATCGCCCGCACGACGGCGAAATCCTGCGCATTGATGGCGTCGATCGTGTAGCTGCCCAGGCCGGGGATGGCGAAGAAGGATTCGACCAGCAGGCTGCCCATGAACAGCAACGGGATCACCACCACCACGCCGGTGAGGATCGGGATCATGGCATTGCGCAGCACATGGCGGAACAGCACCGAGAGCTCCGACAGGCCCTTGGCACGGGCGGTGCGCACGTAGTCCTTCGACACCTCCTCGAGGAAGATCGTCCGGTACCAGCGCGCACTGGAGCCGACCCCCGCGACCACGCTGATCAGTACCGGCAGGACCAGGAAGCGCGCCGCATCGAGCCCGGGCGCGTAGCCCGAGATCGGCACCAGCGCCCACAGCTTGGACACCAGCCACTGCCCGCCGATGATGTAGAACAGGCTGGAGATCGACATCATCGCCACGCACGCGACCACGCCCCAGAAGTCGAGGTAGGTGGCGCGAAAGAACACCAGCAGAAGGGCGAAGCTGATCGACACCAGCAGGCCGAGGACGAAGGTGGGCACTGCGATCGCAAGCGACGGCCCCATGCGGTCCTGGATCTCCTGGCCGATGTCGCGACCGTCGTCGGCGCGGCCGAATTCCAGGGCGAACATGCGCAGCGACTTGTCGAAGAAGATCGTGTCGGTCAGGCGGGCGCTGCCGGCGGCGGCTTCGTTGAAGAACATCGGCCGGTCGTAGCCGCGCTCGGTCTTCCAGCGCTCGATCGCCTCCGGGGTGGCGCGCTTGACACCGATCTGCATGCGCGCCATGTCGTCGGGCGAATTCACCACGAAGAACAGCACGAAGGTCAGCAGGTTCACCCCGATCAGGATCGGGATCGCATAGAGCACGCGGCGCACCAGGTAGGCCAGCATCAGCGCCCGCCTCCCTGTCCTGCTCCCGCAGCCGCGGTGGCGAGCTCGCGGCGGCGCCAATGGATCACCGCCGGCGCCACCAGCACCATGAGCAGCAGGCCGAGGAGCACCAGCGGCCAGACGACCGGGTCGTTCCACTGCGCCCGCGCCGCTTCGCGCCGGGCGACGTCCACACGCTGGTATTTCATCGTGTTGCGCACGATGTTGCCCGGCTTGCGGTTATGCACCCAGCCATGCTGCAGCGAATAGGACTTCGGATGGAAACCGAAGATCCACGGCGCGTCGTGCTGCAGGATGGCCACCATGCGGTCGATGATCCGCTGCCGCTCGGCACCGTCGGGCATCGCCTTCATGCGCTCGAACAGCGCGTCGTATTCGGCATTCTCGTAGTTCGCTGCGTTCTGGCCGTGGTGCTTGACCTTGCCCTGCGGGCCATGGAGCAGGAAGAGCAGGTTCTCGGGGTCGGGATAGTCCGCATTCCAGCCGAAGAAGAAGAGCTGCGCGTTGCCCTGGCGCACCTTGTCCTGGAAGCGGTTGTAGTCGGTCGGGCGGACGACGAACTGCACGCCCAGTTCACGGAACTGCTTCGCCAGCCAGTCCGAACGCGCCTTGTCACCGAGTCCGCCGGGCGTGGTGTCGAGATTGATGATCAGCGGCTCGCCGGTCTGCGCGTTGCGCCCGTTCGGCCAGCCGGCCTCGGCGAGCAGGCGACGCGCCTCGTCGAGGCTGCGACGGCGCGGCGCGCCGTCGCGCCATTCGTACACGACCGGATTGATCCCCGCCTCGCCCTCGCGCGCACCGAAGATGCCTGGCGGGATCGGGCTCATGCCCGGCACGCCGCGGCCATTGAGGAAGATCGACACGAACTCCTCCATGTCGAGCGCCACCGAGATCGCCTGGCGCAGCTTGCGCGCGCGCTCCCTGCCCGCGCGGTCTTCGCCGCCGCCCACCAGTGGATCGAGCATGTTGAAGCCGAGGTAGTACACCGACGGCGCCACCGCGGTGATCAGCCGGATGCCGCGCGCCTCCATGTCCTCGGACAGCGACACCTCGCCCTGGCTGGTCAGGGTCACGGCCTGGTCGAAGTTGTCGGACGAGACCCCCGAGGCGTCGTAGTAGCCCTGCAGGAACTTGTTCCAGTACGGAATGCCCTCGCGTTCACGCGAGAACACCACCTTGTCGATGAAGGGCATCGGCTTGCCGCAGTCGGCGAGCAGGCCGGCTCCCTCGTCGCCCGCCTCGCCCTCGCACGGATAGGCCTCGCCACGGTAGTTCGGGTTGCGCGCCAGCACCATGCGCGCGTTCGGATTGTTCTCGACCAGCATGTAGGGGCCGGTACCCACCGGCCACCAGTCGAGCGTCAGGTTGCGCTCGGCCATGCCGGGCTGGCCGAAGAAGCGGTCCGCCTCCGCCGGCACCGGCGCGAAGAAACTCATCGACAGCCAGTACAGGAACTGCGGGTAGGCGCCGCGCAGCGTGACGCGGTAGGTGTGGCGATCGACCACCTCGACGCCGGGCAGGTCGAACTTCCCGAGGTCGATCCAACCGGGCTCGCCCCCCTGCTGCTTGGCATGCTCGATCAGGCGCGCGTGCAGCTCCTTCAGGCCCGGCAGGTACTCGGCCATCAGCTCGAAGATCGGCGAATGCAGCCGCGGATGGGCCAGGCGCTTCATCTGGTACACGTAATCGGCCGCTTCGAGTTCGCGCGTGCCGGTCTCGGCAAAGTCGCCCGGTCCCCGCACATCGCGCAGGGCCTCGTCCGCAAGCGCCATGTTCAGGAGCTCGCCGTCGGCGCCGCGGGCAAAGGCCGGATGCGGCTGGTAGAGGATGCCCGGCCGAAGGCGGATCTCATACACGCTCTTGCTCACGCGGCTGGGCTCGGCGTTCGCCGGCAGGGCACGCCCACCGGCGTCGAACAGCGAGACGCGCGGCATCTGCGCGGCGGTGCCCGGCGTCAGCACGTAGGGTCGCTTCAGGTAATGGTATTGCAGCGGCGGCTCGACGATCTGGTACAGGAAAGTCGCCTCGTCCTCACTGTACGACTGCACGGGGTCGAGATGCTTCGGGCGCTCGGTGAACGCGGTGTAGAGGATGTTCTGCCCGCGCTCGTTTGCCGGGTAGGGGTCGTTCCATGCCGGGCCGCAAGCGGCGACCAGCACCCCGGCCGCAAGGGCGGCAAGACGGGACAGCAGGCGGCGCGAGGGCTTGGGGTGGATCACGAACCAGGGGATGTCGAGGATACAGCCGGGATTCTGGCAGGTTTTGCGCGGCCGTGGCGCGGCTTACACCAGGCCGTGGCCAACGCCAATGATGTTGGCGGGGTTTTGGCTATAATCGCCGGTCTGTCTTTCGGAGTTGGATTCATGGGCTTTCTCGCCGGCAAGCGAATTCTCATCACCGGGCTGCTGAGCAACCGTTCGATTGCATATGGCATTGCCAAGGCCATGCATCGTGAGGGTGCCGAACTCGCTTTCACCTATCAGAACGAGCGTTTCGAGGAACGCGTCGGCAAGTTTGCCGCCGAATTCGGCAGCACGTTGACCTTTCCCCTCAACGTCGAGGACGACGCGCAGATCACCGGGCTGTTCGAACAGCTCGGCCGGCACTGGGACGGGCTCGACGGGCTGGTGCACTCGATCGCCTATGCCCCGAGCGAGGCGCTGGAGGGCGATTTCCTCGACGGACTGTCGCGCGAGGCCTTCCGCATCTCGCAGGACGTCAGCGCCTACAGCTTCCCCGCGCTCGCGAAGGCCGCGCGGCCGATGATGAAGGGACGCAACGGCGCGCTGCTGACGCTGTCGTATCTCGGCGCGGTGCGCACGATGCCCAACTACAACATCATGGGCATGGCCAAGGCCAGCCTGGAAGCGAGCGTGCGTTACCTCGCGGTTTGCCTCGGGCCCGAGGGCACCCGCGTCAACGCGGTCTCCGCCGGCCCGATCAAGACGCTCGCGGCCTCTGGCATCGGCAGCTTCGGCAAGCTGCTGTCGTTCAACGAGCACAACGCCCCGTTGCGGCGCAACGTCAGCATCGACGAGGTCGGCAACGCCGCGGCCTTCCTGTGCTCGGACCTCGCCAGCGGCGTCACCGGCGAGGTCATGTACGTCGACGCCGGATTCAACGTCACCGCGCTCGGCAACCCCGATCAGGCGTGAGCCTCGCGCAGGGCCCGCCTGCGCAGGGTGCCACCCGGATGAGGAACGCCCGGTCTCGGATGGCCGGGCGTTTCTTCCTCTGCCGGATGGCGCTCGGCATCGCCAGCGCCATCCGCGCATTCGCTTACCCGCCGGCGTCGGTCGGCCTCAGCTTGATCTCCACCTCGTAGCGCTGGCGCAGTTCGGTCAGGAAGGCGCCGAAGTCGCGCTGGGCGATCAATTGCCGATACTGTGCGGCCACCGCGGCGATTCGCGCATCATCGGCGGCGATTTCCGGGCGCTCGACACTGTCGATCCGGTAGATCAGATAGTCGCCTTCCGCAGCGGTCAGACCGACGTATGCCGGCAGCGTCGCCGTCGACGCGGTGAATACCGCCTGCATCGCCTCGGCGGATAGGCTCGGCGCGCCGCGCTGCAGCGTACGCTCCGCACCCCATTCTCCGCCGGCCTGATCGCCCTTGCGCAGGGCCGCGAGCGCAGCCTCGCCCTGCTCGCGCGCCTTGCTGGCAGCGGCAGCGGTCTTGAGCAGCGTCTCGATGCGCCCCTTCACCTCTTCGAGCGGCAGGCGCTGGGCGGCTTCGAATTCGGTGACGCGCGCCGACACCAGTGTATTGGCAGCCACCTCGACCGCCTCGGTGTTGCGGCGGTTCTTGACGGCGTCGTCCGAGAACAGCGCCGCCACCAGTTCATCGCTGTCGAACGGCCCGACCCCTTCGGCGTCGCGGGTGACCCAGTCGGTGCGCTGCACCTCGAGCTTGAGCAGTTCGGCAGCGGGCTTGAGGCTGTCGGCCTGCTCGTAGACCGTGTTCGAGAACTGTTCGGCGAGCTCGGCGAAGCGACGTGAGGCCGCCTGCCCCTTCAGCTCGGCGGCGATCTCGTCGCGCACTTCATCGAAAGCCCGCATCGTCGTCGGCTTGATGTCGGTGACCTGAATGATGTGGATGCCGAAATCCGATCGAACCGGCTCGCCGATCTCGTCCTTCGCCTGGGCGAACGTCGCATCCTCGAACGCGCCCACCATCATGCCGCGACCGAAGAAGCCGAGGTCGCCGCCCCGCTCCGCCGAACCGGTATCCTGCGAGTGCTCCTTCGCCAGTGCCTCGAAGCGGGAGGGGTCCTTGCGCAGTTCCTCGACCAGCGCCTGCGCCTGCGCCGTCACCTTTTCCACCTCGGCCTGCGTCGCTTCCGCGTCGAGCTGGAGCAGGATGTGGCGCGCCCTGCGCTCCTCCGGAACGCCGAAACGCCCCGGATTGCCATCGTAGAAGGCGCGCAGTTCGTCCTCGCCGAGCGTGATTCCCGACTCCACCGCCGCCCGGTCGAACACCAGATACTCTGCCTTGAGGCGCGCCGGACGCTCGAAGCGACCGGGATTGGCCTCGTAGTAGCGCCTGATCTCCTCTTCGGTCGGCTCGACCGCAGCCGCATACTTCGACACCGGGAAACGCAGCTCGCGCACCACGCGCTCTTCGAGTTGCGCGTCGAGGAAGCGGCGCGCCGAGGCCGCCGGCGCGAAACCGGCATTGCCCACCGACAATGCGACCTGCTGGATGCGCACGTCCTGGGCGAGACGGGATTCGAAGATCGCCGGCGTCATGCCCTGGGCACGCAGCAGGCTCTCGTAGCGCGCAAGCGAGAATCGTCCGTCTTCCTGGAAGGCCGGCAGCTCGGCAATGGTCTCCTGCAGCTGTGCAGGCGTCACCACCAGCCGGTTCTCGGCACTGTAGAGTGCCAGCGCACGCTGGTTGATGAGATTGTCGAGCACCGCACTGCGCAGTTCGTCGGATTCGAGCATCTCCCGGTTCACTTCGCCCCCGCCGGCGTTGCGCAGACGATCCTGCTGCTCGCGCAGCGCCTGCTCGAATTCGGCCGCCGAAATCGGCGAACCGCCGACCGTGGCAACCTCGGCGCCGCCGGGCGCGTCGCTGAAGTAGGCGTCCATGCCGAAGAAGGCGAAGGGGACGATCACGATCGCCAGAATGACCTGCGCGACACGCTTGTTTTTGCGAACAGCCTCGAACATCTCGTTTTCCGTAAAAGCCAGAACAGGGAATTGGGGCGGGCCAAGCAGGCGCGCCGGAGGCCGGAGTTTAGCGCATCGGGCGATGCTTCTGGCCGCCGGCGTGAAGTCTGCCCAATCCGGGCAAAGGCGCGCCGGTATACTGCCGAGCATGCGCGAACGCCGTCTGCCACCCTACCTCCTGCCGATCGTCCTGCTAGCTCTTGCCTACGCCGGCGCCGGGTGGGTCGCACTGCAGCTGGCGGTGCCGCCGGGCTATGCCGCGCCGGCATTTCCGCCGGCGGGCATCGCATTGTCGGCGCTGCTGATCTTCGGACTGCGGCTGTGGCCGGGGATATTCCTCGGCTCGCTGATCGTGCAAGTGCTGGCGAACGGTTCGGCGGCGATCGAGACCCTGTCGCCGGTGATACTGCTCATGATCCCGGCCGGCGCAACCCTGCAGGCCCTGGCCGGCGCCCTCATGGCGCAGCGGCTGGTCGGTTTCCCCAACCCGCTCGATGCGCCGGGTACGATCGTGCGCTTCCTGGCGCTTGTGGCGCCGGCGAGTTGCCTCATCAGCCCCTCGATCGCGATCCCGGTGCTGCACTTCGGCGGCGTGATCGCCGCCGAAGATGCCGGCTTCAACTGGTGGAACTGGTGGATCGGCGACACCCTAGGCGTCATCATCGCCGCACCGCTGATGTTCGTGTTCTTCGGCCGGCCGGCCACGGACTGGCGATCGCGCCGGCTCGGCGTCGGCATGCCGATGATTCTGGCGCTGCTCGTGCTCGCGTTCGCCTTTCGCCAGGTCCTCGACTGGGAGCAGGTGCGGGTCCAGACCCAGTTCAATCGCGACACCGAGCACCTCACCAGCCAGATCCGCCGGCGGCTGGAGGCCCAGCTGGACATGATGCTGTCGATCAAGGGACTGCTCGCGGTCAGCAGAGACGTGACGAGGGCGGAGTTTCGCGCCTTCGTCAAACCCTGGCTGGAGCGCTATCCGGGCACGCAGAACTTCGGCTGGAGCCCGCTGGTCGCAGACGCCGGGCGCGACGCGCTCGAGCGCGCGGTCCGGCGCGAAGGCTTCACCGACTTCCGCATCCTCGATCGCAAGCCCGACGGCACGACCCAGCCTGCCGCACGCGCGACCGAATACCTGCCGATCACCCTGCTCGAGCCGCTGGCGGCAAACCTCGGCGTTCTCGGCCTAAACCCCCTGTCGCTGCCGGCGACCGCCGACGCCATCGGCCAGGCCCGCCTTACCGGCAGACCGGCTGCGACCGAGGGCTTTCGCCTGGTGCAGGAGCGCGCGGTGCAGACGGGTGTGGTGGTCTATCTCGCGGTGCCGCGGGAGAGCGACGGCGCGGCAGGCGCGGCAGCGCCGCTGATGGGCGTGATCTCGGCCGTGTTCCGCATGGACGATGCGCTCGCCGGCGCGCTCGGCGGCGCGAATGCCGCTGGCATCGAGATCTGCGTTGCCGACAAGTCCGCTGCATCGACCGGCCGGCGCCTGAGCGGTCCGGAGGGCTGCGAGCAGGACAGCTGGCTCAAGGCCAAGCTGTCGCGCCGTGCCGACGTGGAGTTTGCCGGACGAACCTGGGAGATGCGTCTGCGTGCGGGAAATGCCTACATCGTCGGCATCCGTACCTGGGTGGTCTGGGGCACGGTCGCGGCGGGACTGCTCGCGGTGGGCCTGCTCGGGGCCTTCCTGCTCATCACGACCGGCAACACGCGTCGAATCGCCGCCCTGGTCGAGCGCCGCACGAGCGAACTGGAGGCCGCCACCGAGAGCCTGAGCGAAAAGCAGGCCGCGCTGACCGAAGCGCAGCGCGTTGCCCGCATGGGCAGCTGGGAACTGGTCGACAGCCCGCCCGGACTGCGCTGCTCCAGCGAACTCCATCACCTGCTCGACTGTGCCGAAGGCGGTCTCGACACGCTCGACGATCTCGTCTGCAGCGTGATTCCGTCGGACCGCGCCCGATTGCGCGGCCAGATCGCGCGGGTCGAATATGCCCCGGGCAGGGTCGTACTCGATTGCCGCACCGACGGCGCCCGGCCTCGCATCCTGCAGTTTCGCGTCGAGAGCGAGTGGCATGACGGCGCCCTGGTGCGCATGCGCGGCACGGTGCAGGATGTGACGAGCGCACGCGAGGCCGAGGCACACATCCAGTACCTCGCCCGCTACGACACGCTCACCGACCTGCCCAACCGCAGCGCCTGGCTCGACCTGACGCGGGCAGCGCTGGAGGCGGCTGAGCGCCACGGCGGCAAGCTGGCCGTGCTGTTCCTGGATCTCGACAACTTCAAGACCATCAACGATTCGCTCGGCCATCCGGTTGGCGATCGCCTGCTGGCGGCAGTTGCAGGCCGGCTCGGCAGCTGCATCCGCGCCGAGGACAAGCTCGCACGTCTGGGCGGCGACGAGTTCGTCGCGATGCTGCCGCGAGTCACGTGGGCCGAGGACGCTGCCGCCGTGGCGCGAAAGATGCTGCAGGCCCTGGCCGAGCCGGTGCGCATCGACAATCACGACCTGCGACCGACCGTGAGCATCGGCATTGCCCTCTTCCCGGACGACGGCCGCGACGTCAACGTCCTGCTCAAGCACGCCGACACCGCGATGTACGGCGCCAAGGCCGCGGGCCGCAACAACTACCAGTTCTTCATTCCGGAGATGAACGCGCGCGCGATCGAGCGGCTCGAGCTCGAGGGCGCGCTGCGGCTTGCGATCCAGCGCAGCCAGTTGACGCTGCACTACCAGCCGCAGATCGACATCACGACGGGACAGGCGGTGGGTTGCGAGGCGCTGGTGCGCTGGCAGCACCCCGAACGGGGTCTCGTGCCGCCCTCGCAGTTCATTCCGGTCGCCGAGGCCTCGGGGCTGATCATCCCGCTCGGGGAATGGGTGTTTCGTGAAGCCTGCCGCCAGCAGGTGCGCTGGGCCCGGGCAGGTCTCGGCAATCTGATGGTTGCAGTCAACATCTCCGCGCTGCAGTTCCAGCGCCGGGATTTCTGCGACACGGTGAAGAACATCCTTGCCGAGACCGGCGCCAACCCGGCCCATGTCGAGCTCGAGATCACCGAGAGCGCGCTGATGGACTCGGGCGATGATCTGGCCACGCGTCTCCAGCTGCTGGTGGACCATGGCCTGACGCTGGCGCTGGACGACTTCGGTACCGGCTATTCCTGCCTGTCCTACCTCAAGCGCCTGCCGCTCGCGCGCATCAAGATCGACCGCTCGTTCATCGTCGACCTGCCGGGCAACACCGAGGATGCCGCCGTCGTGACCGCTGCACTGTCGATGGCACGCGACCTGGGCATGGATGTCGTGGCCGAAGGCGTGGAGTCGGCGGCGCAGCGTGCCTTCCTGGCGGAACGCCACTGCAGGCTGATGCAGGGCTACCTGTTTGCCCGTCCGCTGGAAGCCGATGCCTTCGAGGCCTGGGTGCGCAGCATCAACCTCATGTCCGTCTGAGCTGCGCGAGGGGCGAGCAGGTGGCGGCCCCCGGGGGCGCCGCCACCAACCGGCGCAGATCGGACGCCGTCATGCCTTTTCGAAGGTCAGCTTGCCACCCTCGGCATCGACGCGGATCGTGTCCTTCACCGCGAACTGCCCTTCGAGAATCGACTTCGACAGCGGGTTTTCGATGCGCTCCTGGATCGCACGCTTGAGCGGACGTGCACCGAACACCGGATCGAAGCCGGCCTCGGCGAGCTGCGCCAGCGCCGCGTCGCTGACCTCGATGCTCATCTCGAGCCGCGCCAGGCGCTTCTCGAGGTACTGCAGCTGGATTCGCGCGATGCTGGCGATGTTCTTCTCGTCGAGGGCGTGGAAGACGACGACCTCGTCGATGCGGTTGATGAACTCGGGGCGGAAGTAGGTCTTCACCTCGGCCATCACCGCCAGCTTGATCACGCCGTAGTCGTCGCCCGCCATCGACTGGATCATCTGGCTGCCCAGGTTCGAGGTCATGACGATGACGGTGTTCTTGAAGTCGACCGTCCGTCCCTGCCCGTCGGTCATGCGGCCGTCGTCGAGCACCTGCAGCAGGACGTTGAACACGTCCGGGTGTGCCTTCTCGACCTCGTCGAACAGGATCACGCTATAGGGCTTGCGCCGCACCTGCTCGGTCAGGTAGCCGCCCTCCTCGTAGCCGACATAGCCCGGCGGGGCGCCGATCAGCCGCGCGACCGAGTGCTTCTCCATGAATTCGCTCATGTCGATGCGGATGAGATGATCCTCGGAGTCGAACAGGAAGCTCGCCAGCGCCTTGCACAATTCGGTCTTGCCGACGCCGGTCGGACCGAGGAAGAGGAAGGAACCATAGGGCCGGTTCTCGTCGGCAAGGCCGGCGCGCGAACGCCGGATGGCATCCGACACCAGGCGCACCGCCTCGTCCTGCCCGACCACGCGCTGGTGCAGGCGCTCTTCCATCTTGAGCAGCTTCTCGCGCTCGCCCTGCATCATCTTGCTCACCGGGATGCCGGTCGCGCGCGACACCACCTCGGCGATCTCCTCCGCACCCACCTGCGTGCGCAGCAGCTTGTTGGGCTGGGCCTCCTCGCCCCCCTGCTCGGCCATCCTGAGCTGGGCCTCGAGCTGGGGCAGTTTCCCGTACTGCAGCTCGGCAACCTTGTCGAGCTGGCCACGACGCTGGAAGTCCGCCATCTCGGCGCGGACGTGGTCGATCTCCTCCTTGATGTGGGCCGACCCCGCCGCCTTCGACTTCTCGGCCTTCCAGATCTCCTCGAGATCGTTGTACTCGCGCGTCAGCTTTTCCAGCTCGTCCTCGATCAGTTGCAGGCGCTTCTGCGAGGCCTCGTCCTTTTCCTTCTTGACCGCTTCGCGCTCGATCTTGAGCTGGATGACGCGGCGGTCGAGCTTGTCCATGACCTCCGGCTTGGAATCGATCTCCATCTTGATCCGTGCGGCGGCCTCGTCGATGAGGTCGATCGCCTTGTCCGGCAGGAAGCGGTCGGTGATGTAGCGATGGCTCAGCTCGGCGGCGGCGACGATCGCCGGGTCGGTGATGTCGACGCCGTGGTGGATCTCGTACTTCTCCTGCAGGCCGCGCAGGATCGCGATCGTCGCCTCGACCGAGGGTTCTTCGACCAGGACCTTCTGGAAGCGGCGCTCGAGCGCGGCATCCTTCTCGATGTACTTGCGGTATTCGTCCAGCGTGGTGGCGCCGATGCAGTGCAGTTCGCCGCGGGCGAGCGCCGGCTTCAGCATGTTGCCGGCGTCGATCGCTCCCTCGGCCTTGCCCGCGCCCACCATCGTATGGAGCTCGTCGATGAACAGGAC
Source organism: Rhodocyclaceae bacterium (assembly GCA_041565515.1). GTDB lineage: Bacteria > Pseudomonadota > Gammaproteobacteria > Burkholderiales > Rhodocyclaceae > Thauera. The sequence goes on from JBFGUQ010000001.1 coordinate 19,721, forward strand.
GATGCGGCCCTCGTCCTGGGCGATCTCCTTGAGCACCGCCTTCAGGCGCTCCTCGAACTCGCCCCGGTACTTGGCGCCCGCCAGCAGCGCGGCCATGTCGAGCGAAAGCACCCGCTTGCCCTTCAGGGTCTCGGGCACCTCGCCATTGACGATGCGCTGCGCAAGGCCCTCCACGATCGCGGTCTTGCCCACCCCGGGCTCGCCGATCAGCACCGGATTGTTCTTCGTCCGACGCTGCAGGATCTGGATCGCACGGCGAATCTCGTCGTCGCGGCCGATCACCGGGTCGAGCTTGCCGGCCCGGGCGCGTTCGGTCAGGTCCATGCAGTACTTGGCCAGCGACTCGCGCTGCCCCTCGGCGTCCTGACTGCCCACGCCGGCACCGCCTCGCACAGCCTCGATCGCGGCCTCGAGGGCCTTGCGCGTCAGGCCATGCTCCTTCATCAGGCGGCCGGTCTCGCCCTTGTCCTCGGCGAGCGCGAGCAGGAACATCTCGCTGGCGATGAACTGGTCGCCGCGCTTTTGCGCCTCCTTGTCGGTGACGTTGAGCAGGTTGTTGAGATCACGGCCAATGCTCACCTCGCCACCATGGCCCTCCACCTTGGGAAGGCGAGCGATGGCCTTGACGAGCGCTGCCTTCAGGGGCGGCATGTTGACACCCGCGCGCTGCAGCAGCGACACCGTGCCGCCGTCGTCCTGCTCCAGCATCGCCTGCAGCAGGTGCTGCGGCTCGATGAACTGCTGGTCGTTGCCGACCGCGATGCTCTGTGCATCCTGGATGGCTTGCTGGAACTTGGTGGTGAGCTTGTCGAAGCGCATCGCGGACATCCTCCGGAATCATTGACTGCAACTAATGTGGGGCGTGTTCTTCGCGCTTCAAGGCCGATCCCCGTTCCGCCCCCCGCGCGCGGCACCCGGACCGCCGGCCTCAGTCGGGCGGTGCTGCGCTGCCGCCGGGCAGCTGTGGATAGCGCACGTAGTCGACCAGGTCCCGGATCGCCTGCGGTGGCGCCGGTGTCAGCAGGCTGACGACGACGATGACCGCGAACCCGAGCGGCACGCCGAACACGCCGGCCGAGATGGGGTTGATGTCGAACCATGCGTTCGCCATCGAGCCGCCGAAGAACGGATGCGTGCGAACCATGTAGTACAGCGTCACCGCCAGGCCCGCCACCATGCCGGCCACCGCCCCGGCGCGATTGGCGCGCTTCCAGAAGATGCCGAGCACGAGCGCCGGAAAGAACGCCGAGGCCGCGATCGAGAAGGCCAGGCCGACGAGAAACAGGATGTTGTCCGGGCGCAGCGAGGCGACCCAGGCGGCGACCACCGCCACCACCAGCAACTGCGACTTCGAGATCACGAGCCTGCGGTGCGTCGAGGCGGCCGGGTTGACCACCTTGTAGTAGAAATCGTGCGACAGCGCATTGGAGATCGTCAGCAGCAGGCCGTCCGCCGTCGACAGCGCCGCGGCCAGGCCGCCGGCGGCCACCAGGCCCGACACCACGTAAGGGAGGCCGGCGATCTCGGGCGTGGCGAGCACGACGATGTCGGTATTGAGGCTCAACTCGGCCAGCTGCAGCACGCCGTCACCGTTGAGGTCCTCGATCTTCACCAGTCCGACCTTGCCCCAGGACACCACCCACTCGGGCAGGATCGACAGGCTCGTGCCGACAAGGTTGTGATAGACCTCCCACTTGGCGAACACGGCATAGGCCGGCGCGGTGACATAGAGCAGGAAGATGAAGAACAGCGACCACAGCACGGAGCGGCGCGCGTCGGCCACGCCCGGGGTGGTGTAGTAGCGCATCAGGATGTGTGGAAGGCCGGCGGTACCGACCATCAGCACGAACATCAGGGCGAGGAAATTGTTGCGTGCCTTGTTCGACTCGGCCGGGGTAGCACCCGGATAGGCCTGGGCATGGCGCGGCGGCGGGCGGGCGCGCTCCATGGATTCGGCGCGCGCGCGCTCCCACACTGCCCTCGCCTCCTCGGCCGAGCGCGGCAGGTCGCGCAGCGCGCGCTCGGTGAACGCGATGTCGCGGGCGGGCGCACCGGAGAGCCGCATGTCGTTGAGGCGCTCGATCAGGGCGCGCCGCTCGATCTCGAGCGACTCGGGCAGTTCGGCGATCTTGGCGGCATAGCCCTGCGCCCGGTCGCGGTACATCGTGCGTACCTCGACCTCGCCCGGCGCCTGGAGCAGCTCCACCTCGCGCTCGCTGATCTGCTCCAAGACGCTGCCGTAGACCGCCTGCGGGATCGGGATGCCGGTGAGCTTGTACGACAGGATCACCACCGGCACCAGGTAGGCCGTCAGCAGAATCACGTACTGCGCCACCTGGGTCCAGGTCACCGCGCGCATCCCGCCGAGAAACGAGCACACGAGGATCCCGGCCAGACCCACGAACAGCCCGATCTCGAACTCGAGCCCGACGAAGCGGCTGGTCACCAGGCCCACGCCATAGATCTGCGCCACCAGATAGACGAAGCTCGCCAGCACGGTGGCGAACAGGCCCACCAGGCGCGCGACGTTGCCCTGGTAGCGCGCGCCGAGGAAGTCGGGAATCGTGTACTGGCCGAACTTGCGCAGGTAGGGCGCGAGCAACAGCGCGACCAGCACGAAGCCCCCGGTCCAGCCGGTGACGAAGGCGAGGCCCTCGAAACCCGCGTAGTACAGCGTGCCCGCCAGGCCGATGAACGAGGCCGCGCTCATCCAGTCGGCCGCGGTCGCCATGCCGTTGAACACGGCTGGAACGTGCCGGCCGGCGACGTAGTATTCCGACACGTCGGAGGTGCGGCTCATCACGCCGATGCCGGCGTAGATGGCGATGGTGACGAACAGGAAGACGTGGCCGATGACACGCTGCGACAGGCCGAAATACTCACCGACCGCCAGCAGCAGGACGAAGAAGGCAAAACTGCCGGTATACCAGCCGTAGTAGCGCCGCAGCCGGTGGGCGAACGGCCTGTTGCTCAAGCACGGCCCCCTGCGCACGCGCCGCGCCCGGCAGGCATCAGTACTTGATCCGCGCGTAGTAGGTCTTCTCGGCCGCCTCGCGCGCGTCCCGCAGCGTTCGGATGCCCTTCTCGGCCAGCAGCGGCAGCAGCTTGAGGAAGACCTCGGCGGTCACGATCGCATCGCCCAGGGCCGTATGCCGCCCGATGATGGTGAGACCGAGCCGCTCGGCGATGGCCTCGAGCCGATGCGACGCCTGGTTGGGATGGATCACCGCCGACAGCAGCAGGGTATCGAGCACCGGCTGGTCGAAACGCAGACCGGTCAGATCCTCCTTGAGCTGCAGGAAACGCATGTCGAAGGCCGCGTTGTGCGCGATCAGCACCGTGTCGGCAGCGAAGGCATGGAAGGCCGGCAGCACCGATTCGATCGTCGGCTGGCCGCGCAGCATCTCGGCAGTGATGCCGTGGATCTTCGCCGACTCGGGCGCGAGCGGACGACGCGGGTCGACCAGTTGCTCGAACGACTCGCTGCGCAGCAGCTTGTTGTTGAGCACGCGGGTGGCACCGATCTGGATGATCTCGTCCCCCTGCGACGGACTCAGGCCGGTCGTTTCGGTGTCGAACACCGTATAGGCGAGCTCGGACAGCAGCCGCTCGTCCAGGGCGTGCGACTTCTCCGACCAGGCGAAGAGGTCGAAGTCGTAGTATTCGGGCCGGCTCTCGCCGCGCAGGTAGGCCTCGGCCTCGACCTGCTCCTGCGGCACCGCCGCCGGCAGCAGGAGGCGGAAGAAGGCGCGATGACGAACCTTTTCGCGCTCCAGCCACATCTCGCCGCCATGCCGTTCGATGACGTCGCGCACGGTGAGCGGGCTCCGCTCGCCCTCGATCTTCATCGGATCGAGTTCCCAGTTCATCACCGTCTCCGTACTCATCGCCGCACCCGACCAGATCAGGTCCAGATGCACCAGCCTGCCCGCGGCGCTGAGGCGGAAGCGCACCTCACGCACCTCGAACTCGTCGGACAGGCGGCTGGCGAGATAGGTCAGCGCCTGCATCAGCGAGAAGCTGTCGACCTTCACCCAGAGCGACTCGTCGACTTCCTCGAGCTTGGTGCGAAGCCCTATACGGCCTTCGACGCGGCGCTGGATCGCGGCGATGAGGTCGGCGCCGAGCATCTCCTCGAGCGGCCACCGCGCCTTGAGCGAATCGGCAAACCGGTTTTCGGTCTCGTCGATGCGACGGCTCATCGACGTCACCTCGTCGCGGATTACCTTGCGGAAGCGCTCGCGCATGTCCTCCTGCAGATCGGAATAGTCCAGCATCTCGGCGGCAGCGCGCACGTTGGCAAGCGCGGCCCGGCTGCCTTCGGTGAGATCGTGCAGCATCTGGTCGCGCCGGGACTCGTTCTCGAAATCGCGCGTGATGTTGTCGAGCATCAGGATGAAGCCGGTGGGCTTGCGCACGGTCGGGACGGCAGCCTCGGCCACGACGCCGCCTTCACCCTGCGCCGGCGCGGAACCGGCCGGCGCGCCCTCCGCCGCCGACAGCACCGGCGACATCTGCACCCGAAGCAGCTGGCCCGCCTTGGTCGTGGTCACGAAATTGGCCTGTGGCTGGCCGCTGCCGCGCCGCAGCCGCTGCTGGATCGTTTCCAGGGCGTGGGCAATGAGGTTGCGCTCGAACACGGCATAGATCGAGCGCCCCAGCCCGATGAGTTCGCCGCCGCCTGCCACCGCAGGCGCGTCCGACAAGGCGCGGAACTGCATGCGGGCACTGTTGTTGTACAGCAGGATGCGGCCATCCAGATTGCACACGACCACGCTCTGGGTCAGCTCGGACATGAGCGCCGCGAGGCGGTTCTTCTCCTGCTCGACCGACTCCTTCGCGCGTGCGATCTGGGCCTCGACATCGGTCAGGATCTCGTCGCGCTGCCCGGCCAGATCGTTTCCCGCCTGCGCCAGCGACTGCACCTCCGGCGGCCCCTGCAGTTCGACGCGAAAACCGCGGTTGGCCCCGAGCATCAGCCGCAACTGCTCCGCCATCCGCAGCAAGCCCTGCACGTACTGGCGAAAGAGGTTGCGCAAGATGGCGATGCCGCCGGCAAAACCGACGATCGTGAGCAAGGTGCCGATCGGCAGATGCGGAGAGATGACCTCGATCAGGCGCTGGCGATCCTCGCCCTGTGACTCCACCCATACGAGCAAGGCCGTGAGCATGAAGGGCCCGGTCATCAGCAGGCCGAGCACGATGACGGCCATGATGAAGCGCACGCGGGCGGACACCGGTCAGGCCTCCAGCATGCTGCGCACCTTCTCCACCAGTTCCTTCGTCGAGAAGGGCTTGGTCATGTACGCATCGGCGCCGAGGGCAAGCCCCTTGGCAACTTCGGTGTCCCGACCCTTGGCGGTGAGCATGAGGATGCGCACGCCGGCGAGCGCCGGATCCGCCTTGACCTCCTGGCAGACCTCGAAGCCGCTCTTCTTCGGCATCATGACGTCGAGCAGCACCAGATCGGGGTGGTCCGAGCGGATACGCTGCACGGCCTCGTCACCGTCGCTCGCGATGATCACCTCGAAGCCCTCGCGCTTCATCAGAAACTCGAGCGAAATCACGATGTTCTGCTCGTCGTCGGCAATCAGAATCTTCTTTGTCATGCGCTTCTCTCCCCCTCGGCGCTATTCTATGTCATCACGCGTTCGGCGCCGACGGCAGCGGCAGCACGAACGAGAAAGTGGCGCCTTCGCCCGGCACCGATTCGAGCCAGAGCCGACCGCCGAAGTGCTCGACGATCTGGCGACTGATCGGAAGGCCCAGGCCCGTGCCCTGCGGACGCGAGCGCTCGTCCCCGCCCTGGCGGAATTTCTCGAAGATCACCGGCTCGAGCTCCGGCTCGATTCCCGGCCCGTTGTCGGTGACGTCGACGCGGATCTCGTCCTCGCTGGCGCTCATCTTCACCTTTACCCGGCCCGATTCGGCCGGCACGAACTTCGCCGCGTTGGACAGCAGATTGAGCATCACCTGCAGCAAGCGATCGTGGTCGGCCCGAAGCACGGGCACCGCCTCGGGCAGCGCCACTTCCACCACTGCACCGCGATCGCGAAACAGCTGCGTCGTCGCGTCCACCGCATGCTGCACCAGCTCGCACATGTCGATGTCGGTGTTATGCCATTCGGCGTGCCCCGACTCGATCTTGGCGAGGTCGAGCACCTGGTTCACCAGGCGGGTCAGGCGCACCGTCTCCGACACGATGATGCCGAGGAAGCGCTGGCGGTCGGCCTGGGCGATGTCCGGATCGTCGACCAGCATCTCCGAGAAAGCCCTGATCGACGTCAATGGCGTGCGCAGTTCATGCGTCACCGAGGACATGAAGTCGTCCTTGAGCCGATCCAGTTCCTTGAGCTGCTCGTTGGCGGCCCTCAGCTCTGCCGTGGCCGCCTCGAGCGCGAGCGACTTCTCCTCGAGCTTGCGGGAATAGGCGCGCACCTGGGAAGCCTCGTCGAGGATCTCCATCACCTCGTCGAGCCCGAGCGGCTCCTCCTGCACCACGGTCGAGACCATCGCCCGTGCCGAGGCGCCACCGATCGCACCGGCCAGGAGCGACTCGGCGAAGCGCACCAGCTCGGCATCGGCCTTGAGCTCCGCGATGCCGGCCAGGCCGTGTGAGCGCGCAAAGGCGGAAAACGCCTCCGTGCTGCGTCGCTGGCCGAGAAAGCGCCCGACCAGGGGCAGCAGGTCGCGCACTTCGGCGCTGCCACGCCAGAAGCTCGCCGGCGACTTTTCCCCGCGCCGGAAGACGTCGATGAACAAGGTACCCTGGCTGGCCTCGGCGCCGGTCGGCACACGCATCAGCGACACCACGACATAGCAGCCGATGTTGGCCGTCATGCTCCAGAACAAGGCATGGCTGATGTTGTCGAAACCGGTCAGGCCGAACAGCTGCTCAGGGCGCAAGGCGGCGAGTCCGAAAAGGCCTTGCTCGAGGAATGCCGGATCGAGCCAGCCCGACTTGGCGAACGAGGGCAGCAGCAAGGTATAGCCCCAGATCGCGAAACCGACGGACAGCCCGGCGAGCGCCCCCTCGCGCGTGCCGCCGCGCCAGTACATCCCGCCCAGCATCGCCGGGGCGAACTGCGCGACCGCCGCGAAACTGATCAGCCCGATGCTCACCAGGGCGTAGGCCTCGCCGGCGAGGCGGAAGTACAGATAGCCCAGCAGCAGCACCGCGACGATCGCACCGCGCCGGATGCCGAGCAGCAGGCCGGTCAGATCGTCCTGCGCGCCGCGTGCGAATCGTTCGCGGCGCAGCAGGATCGGCATCACCAGGTCGTTGCAGACCATGGTCGACAGCGCGATGGTCTCGACGATGACCATGCCGGTCGCCGCGGACAGGCCGCCGATGAAGACGAACAGCGCCAGGGCCGCGTTGTCGTGCGCCATCGGCAGCGTCAGCACGAAGGTATCCGGGTCGACCGTGCCGGTGCCGAAATGCAGCAGGCCGCCCAGCGCGATCGGGACGACGAAGATGTTGATCGCGAGCAGGTAGGACGGAAACAGCCAGGTCGCGCGGCGCAGATGCTGCTCATTGACGTTCTCCACCACCGCGATCTGGAACTGCCGCGGCAGGAAGATGATCGACAGCATCGCCAGCAGCAGGTGGGCGAACCAGCCGCCGTAGCCGAGGCGGTCGCCGCGGTCGAAGGCGAGGAGCTGCGAGAGCTCGGGATGCGCGAAGGCCCGATCGTAGAGATCGCCGAAGCCGTCGTAGAGCACGTAGGTGACGTAGATCCCGACGGCGAGGAAGGCGAGCAGCTTGACCACCGACTCGAACGCAATCGCCGCCACCATGCCCTCGTGGCGCTCGGTGGTGTCGAGGTGGCGCGTGCCGAACAGGATGGTGAAGGCGGCCAGCGTCAGGGCGATGTAAAGCGTGCTGTCACGCCACCACCCCGCCGGCCCATGCACCCGGAACATCGTGTCGTGCTCGCCGATCAGCAGCGCATAGCCGCCCGAGATCGCCTTCAGCTGCAGGGCGATATAGGGCACGATGCCCACCACGGCGATCACCGTCACGAGCCCGCCGAGCAAGTGGCTCTTGCCGTAGCGCGAGGCGATGAAGTCGGCGATCGAGGTGATGCGGTAGCTGCGGGCGATGCGGATCATCTTCAGCACCACCAGCCAGGCCAGCGCAAGCCCGAGGGTCGGCCCGAGGTAGGTCGGAAGGAATCCGATGCCCCCCGAGGCCGCCCGGCCCACGCTGCCGAAGTAGGTCCACGCGGTGCAATAGACGGCCAGCGACAGGCCGTAGATCCACGAATTGGCGATGATGGAACGGCCCTGGTCGGCACGTCGATCACCGAAATAGGCGACGGCGAAAAGGATCAGCAGATAGCTGAAGGACGCGCCGACGATCAGCCAGCCCGGCAGCATGGCAGTCTCCGGTTCAGCGCGAGCCCCGCTCGGTGATCCAGGCGATTGCGATCAGCAGCCCGACCCAGAC
>JBFGUQ010000002.1:0-22716 GCA_041565515.1 Rhodocyclaceae bacterium
GATCGAACAGCGAGTCGGTCTTCGAATCGCGCCCGGTGACGATGACGTTGCCCTTGTATAGCTTGAGCCGCACCCAGCCATTGACGGTCTGCTGGGTGTTGTCGATCAGCGCCTGCATCGCCTGGCGCTCCGGGCTCCACCAATAGCCGTTGTAGATGATGCTGGCGTAGCGCGGCATGATGTCGTCCTTGAGGTGGGCGACTTCGCGGTCCAGCGTGATCGACTCGATCGCGCGGTGGGCCTTGAGCAGGATGGTGCCGCCCGGGGTCTCGTAGCAGCCGCGGCTCTTCATGCCGACGTAGCGGTTCTCGACCAGGTCGAGGCGGCCGATGCCGTGCTTGCCGCCGAGCTCATTGAGCTTCGCCAGCAGCTCGTGCGCCTTCATGCGCTTGCCGTCGATGGCGACCAGGTCGCCGCGCTCGAACTCGAGATCGACGTATTCGGCCGCATCGGGCGCCGCTTCCGGCGACACCGTCCACCGCCACATGTCTTCCTCGGCCTCGGCGGCCGGGTTCTCGAGGTGGCGGCCCTCGAAGGAGATGTGGAGCAGGTTGGCGTCCATCGAGTACGGCGAGCCGCCCTGCTTGTGCTTCATCTCGATCGGGATGCCTGCCTTCTCGGCATAGGCGAGCAGCTTCTCGCGCGACAGCAGGTCCCACTCGCGCCACGGCGCGATGACCTTCACGCCCGGCATCAGCGCGTAGTAGCCGAGCTCGAAGCGGACCTGGTCGTTGCCCTTGCCGGTGGCGCCGTGCGACACGGCGTCGGCGCCGGTGGCGCGCGCGATCTCGATCTGGCGCTTGGAGATCAGCGGCCGCGCGATCGAGGTGCCGAGCAGGTACTCGCCTTCGTAGATGGTGTTGGCCCGGAACATCGGGAAGACGAAGTCACGCACGAACTCCTCGCGCAGGTCGTCGATGAAGATGTTCTCCGGCTTGATGCCGAACTTCAGCGCCTTCTGGCGCGCCGGCTCGAGCTCCTCGCCCTGGCCGAGGTCGGCGGTGAAGGTGACCACTTCACACTGGTAGGTATCCTGGAGCCACTTCAGGATGACCGAAGTGTCCAGCCCGCCCGAATAGGCGAGCACTGCTTTCTTGACGTCGCTCATGCTGTTTTCCCGTTGCCTTCATGCTTGCGCGCACGCCCGTGCGCGCATCGAAATAAGTGATCAGTCGTCGATGCGGCCGAAGACGAGGAACTCCATCAGCGCCTTCTGCGCGTGCAGGCGGTTCTCGGCCTCGTCCCACACCACCGACTGGGGCCCGTCCATGACCTCGGCGGTGACCTCCTCGCCGCGGTGCGCAGGCAGGCAGTGCATGAACAGCGCCTGCCTGTCCGCCCCCGCCATCATCTCGGCGTCGACGCACCAGTCGGCGAAGGCCTTCATGCGCTCTTCGTTCTCGGCCTCGAAGCCCATCGAGGTCCACACGTCGGTGGTCACCAGGTGGGCGCCCTTGCAGGCCTCGATCGGGTCGGCGAACTGCTCGAAGTGGTCGGTGCCGTAGAGGCCGGCACGCTCGGGCTCGACCTCGTAGCCCGGCGGCGTGGACACGTGGACGTTGAAGTCCAGCACTTCGGCCGCCTGCAGCCAGGTATTGCACATGTTGTTGGAGTCGCCCACCCAGGCCACCGTCTTGCCCTGGATCGAGCCGCGGTGCTCGATGAAGGTGAAGATGTCGGCGAGGATCTGACAGGGGTGGTACTCGTTGGTGAGACCGTTGATGACCGGCACGCGCGAGTTGGCGGCAAAGCGCTCGACGATGTCCTGCTCGAAGGTGCGGATCATCACCAGGTCGCTCATGCGCGAGATCACCTGCGCCGCGTCCTCGACCGGCTCGCCGCGACCGAGCTGCGAGTCGCGGGTGTTCAGATAGATGGCCGAGCCGCCGAGCTGCTGCATGCCGGCCTCGAAGGACAGGCGCGTGCGCGTGCTGGCCTTCTCGAAGATCATCACCAGGGTGCGGTCGAACAGCGGATGGTAGGGCTCGTAGCGCTTGAACTTGTCCTTGATCCACTTCGCACGCCGGAACACGTGGTCGTACTCGTCGCGGCTGAGATCCTTGAACTGCAGGTAGTGTCTGAGTGCGGTCATCGGCTTGCCCTGTTTCAGCCCTGCGTGAGGAAGTCGCGGATCAGCTTCGCCAGCGACGACACCAGCGCCTGCGCGTCCGCTTCGGAGAAGGTCAGCGGCGGCAGCAGGCGCACGACGCGCTCCGCGGTGACGTTGATCAGCAGCCCTGCCTCGAGGCCCTTGCCGACGAGTTCCGCGCAGGGACGACCGAGCTCGATGCCGATCATCAGGCCGCGACCGCGGATCTCCACCAGGCCGTCGACGCCCTTGAGTGCCTCGGCCAGGCCCGCGCGGATCGCGTCGCCGACGGCGACGGCATTTTCCATCAGCTTGTCGTCGATGATCGTCTTGACGGTGGCCAGGCCCGCGGCGCAGGCGAGCGGATTGCCGCCGAAGGTGGACCCGTGGTTGCCGGGCTTGAACAGGCCCGCCGCCCGACCCGCGGCGACACAGGCGCCGATCGGCACGCCCGACCCCAGCCCTTTTGCCAGCGTCATCACGTCTGGCTTGACCCCTGCGTGCTGCCAGCCGAACCACTTGCCGGTGCGGCCCATGCCGCACTGGACCTCGTCGCAGATCAGCAACCAGCCGCGCTCGTCGCACAGCGCGCGCAGTTCGCGCAGGAAACCTTCGTCGGCGATGTTGATGCCGCCCTCGCCCTGGATCATCTCCATCATCACGGCGACGACGCTGTGGTTGCGCTCGCCGACGTGGCGGATCGCGGCGATGTCCTTGTACGGCACGCGGATGAAGCCCGTCACCAGGGGCTCGAAGCCGGCCTGGCTCTTGCGGTTTCCGGTGGCGGACAGGGTCGCAAGCGTGCGGCCGTGGAAGGCGTTCTCCATGACGATGACGTGCGGCACGTCCACGCCCTTCTGGTGGCCGTAGAAGCGCGCGAGCTTGATCGCCGCCTCGTTGGCCTCGCAGCCGGAGTTGCAGAAGAACACCTCGTCCATGCCGGAGAGCTCGGCGATGCGGGCCGAGAGTTGCTCCTGCAGCGGAATGCGGTACAGGTTGGAGGTGTGCAGCACCTTGCCGGCCTGCTCGGCGATGGCCTTCACCAGGCGCGGATGGTTGTGACCGAGCGTGGAAACGGCAATGCCGGACAGCGCATCGAGATAGCGCTTGCCAGATTCATCGTAGAGCCATACGCCCTCCCCGTGCGAGAAGGCGACGGGCAGTCTGGCGTAGGTGTTCATGACATGGGACATGCTTAACCCCGATCAGGACGAAGCTGTAAACGCGCACGGCGGCAGGTGCCGCCGTGCAGGAAAGAGACGAATTTTAAGCCGAAAGGCCCGCTCCTGTACAGATTGGCGGGCTCTGCGCGGGCCCGCCTGCAGGGCGGGTTTCAAGCTGCCATCAGCGGCGCGACACGCTTGCACGGCCCACGGCCGGCTGAAGCCGGCCCTACGAAAACCGCGCGCCCCATCCGCTAGGGCGGGTTTCAACCCGCCAGCGGCGCCTGGGGCTTCCACACCACCGCAACCGGCCCGAACGACGCGCCAGCACGCAATGGATCGCGGCGTTTTCTGCTAGAATTCGCCCCGTTTTGCGCGCCGCCCTCCGCGGGCAGACGTGCGCCACGCCCCGAAGCCGCCATGGCGCGACACATGAATCAGAAGATCGAAAACTTTGTCATCGTCGGGCTCACGAGGGAAGGAAAGAAGTTCCGCCCGAGCGACTGGGCGGATCGTCTGTGCGGCATCATGTCGGCCTTCGGCTCGGACAACCGCATGATGTATTCCCCCTACGTGCGCCCCGGCTGCACGCTCGACGGCGAGAAGACCGTCCTGGTCGACGCCCGGCTCTACGACATCGAGCCGCTGGCCTACAAGTTCCTGATCAACTTCGCCAACGACAACCATCTGCAGATCGACTGGATGGGCGACGCGCCGCTCTGATCACGCCCGGCGCAGCGGGCATCGGCAATAAAAAAGGCGACCCGCGGGTCGCCGTTTTTCGTGCCCCTGAAAGGGGCGACATCCGGTGCGAATCAGGCGGCCATCGACTTGACGGCGGCCGACAGGCGGCTCTTGTGACGAGCGGCCTTGTTCTTGTGGATGATTTTCTTGTCCGCGATGCTGTCGATCGTGCTCATCGAGGTGCGAAAGACCGACTGCGCAGCCGCCTTGTCGCCACCCACGATGGCCTTGCGGACGGCCTTGATCGCGGTACGCAGGCGGGAGCGAAGGCTGGCGTTGTGACCGCGAGCCATGACTGCCTGACGGGCGCGCTTGCGAGCTTGTGCCGAGTTGGCCATAGATATGATTCCGTTTGGTGGTTCTTGAAAACCCGCGATTCTATACGCTGTGAAAGCCGCGTGCAAGAACATATCCGCCGCTTCCTGCTGCTGCCGATATCTCGGCCGCCATGCCAATGGCGAAGCCATTCGCCGGGCCAACCCGGCTATGATGCGCGCTTTGCCGTTCCTGGCCCCGCCGACATCCCAGCATGAATCTCCTGCGCGCCCTCGCCACCGTCAGCGGCATGACGCTGCTGTCCCGCATCCTGGGCTTCGTCCGCGACTTCGTCATCGCCCGCGCCTTCGGCGCCGGCCTGGCCACCGACGCCTTCTTCGTCGCCTTCCGCCTGCCCAACCTGCTGCGGCGGATGTTCGCCGAGGGCGCATTCTCGCAGGCCTTCGTGCCCATCCTGGCCGAGTACCGCAACCGCCTCGGGCCGGAGGCGACGCAGGCCCTGGTCGACCGCGTCGCCACCCTGCTCGGCCTCATCGTGGCGCTGGTGGCGGCGCTCGGCGCACTGGCCGCGCCGGCGATCATCTATGTATCGGCCCCGGGCTTCGCCGACGACGCCGAGAAGTTCGCCCTCACGGTCGAGCTCACCCGCATCACCTTCCCCTACATCTTCTTCATGGCGCTGGTCGCGCTCGCCGGCGGCGTGCTCAATACCTGGAGCCGCTTCGCGATTCCGGCCTTCACGCCGGTGCTGCTGAACCTGAGCTTCATCGGCATGGCGCTGTTCGCCGCGCCCTATTTCGACCCGCCGGTGCTGGCCCTGGCCTGGGCGGTGTTCATCGGCGGCGTGGCCCAGGTGCTGCTGCAGATCCGGCCGCTGGCGCGAATCGGCATGCTGCCGCGCTTCAAGCTCGATACCGCGGACCCCGGCGTGCGCCGCATCCTCAAGCTGATGGCGCCGGCGACGCTCGGCGTGTCGGTGAGCCAGGTGTCGCTGCTGATCAACACCATCTTCGCCTCCTTCCTGCAGAGCGGCAGCGTGTCCTGGCTGTATTTCGCCGACCGCCTGATGGAGTTCCCGGCCGGCCTGCTCGGCGTGGCGCTGGGCACGATCCTGCTCCCCAGCCTGTCGCGGCTGCATGCCAACGAAGACCCCGAAGGCTTCTCTTCCCTGCTCGACTGGGGCCTGCGCCTGACCCTGATGCTCACCCTGCCGGCGGCGCTCGCGCTGGCGATCCTCGCCGTGCCGCTGGTGGCGACGCTGTTCAACTACGGCGCGTTCACCGCCACCGACGTCATGCAAACGCGCAGCGCGCTGGTGGCCTACAGCGTGGGGCTGACGGGCCTGATCCTGGTCAAGGTGCTCGCGCCCGCCTTCTACGCCCGCCAGGACATCCGCACGCCGGTGAAGATCGCGCTGATCACGCTGGCGGCGACCCAGTTGATGAACCTCGCCTTCATCGTGCCGCTGCAGCACGCGGGGCTGGCGCTGGCGATCGGGCTCGCGTCCTGCCTCAATGCCGGCCTGCTCTATCGTGGCCTGCGCGCACGCAAGGTGTATGTGCCGCAGGCGGGCTGGGGCGCCTTCTGGCTCAAGCTCGGTGTCGCGCTGGTGGTGATGGGCGTGGTGCTGTGGTTCGGCTCGGGACCGGAGATCCTGTGGGTGCAGACCGGCGGGCTCGAACGCGCGCTGCGCCTCGCGGCCGTCGTGGTGGCCGGTGCCGCGGCGTATTTCGCCGCCCTGTTCGCCCTCGGTTTTCGGCCGCGCGACTTCCGCCGCCGCGCCGCCGAGTGAGGCCGCTCAGGCCACCGGCGGCAACGGGATATCCTGGCTGCGCTGCGCCCCGGCGGTGAACGCGCGGCAATCGTCGAGGAAGCGGCGGATCGCCGCGCTGTGGTACTTGCCGCGATGCCACACGAGGTTGAAGCTGCGGCGCAGGTCGAGCTCCGGCGTCTCCAGCGCCACCAGGCTGCCACGGCGGAAGGCATCGCGCAGCGCCAGCCGCGACAGGCAGCTCAGGCCCATCCCGCTCTCCACCGCGCGCTTGATCGCCTCGGTGTGCTCCAGTTCGAGCCGCGGCACCAGGCCGCCCGGCCAGTGCCGCAGCGCCTGGTCCAGGGTCTCGCGCGTACCCGAGCCGCGCTCGCGCAGGATCCACGGCTGGTAGGCGATCTCCTCGAACCGCACCGAACGGCGACCGGCGAGCGGGTGCGAGGGCGCGCAGAACACCACCAGCTCGTCCTCCACCCAGGGCTCGGACTCCAGCTCCGGCTCGCGCACCTGGCTCTCGATCAGCCCGAGGTCGATCTCGTAGCGTTGCAGCATGGCGGCGATCGTCGCCGTGTTGTGCACCTCGAGCTTCACCAGGCTCTCGGGGTGGCGCTGCAGGAAGCCGGACACGATCAGCGGCAGCAGGTAATTGCCGATGGTGAGCGTCGCCCCCACCCGCAGGCTGCCCAGGCCACGCTCGCCGCGCAGCAGTGCCTCGATCTCCTCGGCGCGATCGAGCAGCTCCACCGCATTGGGCAGCAGCAGGCGTCCCTGCTCGTTCAGTCGCAGGCGCTTGCCGTGGCGATCGAACAACTGCTGGTCGAACTGATTCTCGAGCTCCGCCAGCGCCGCGCTCGTCGCCGACTGCGACAGGTTGAGTGCCTCGGCCGCACGCGAGACGTTCTCGCTGCTGGCGACGGCGACGAAGGCCTCGATCTGGCGCAAGGTGTATCGCATATCGACTGAACAGGTAAGTGATATCAGAATTATCCACAAAACAGGTAACAAACGTCACATAGAATCGTCGCATCCAAATTCCGCAGCGTGCGACATACATCATGAGCAACCTGGTTACCGAACGCGTCCTCAGCGTCCACCACTGGAACGAATCGCTGTTCAGCTTCCGTACGACGCGCGACCCCGGCCTGCGCTTCGAGAACGGCCAGTTCGTCATGATCGGCCTCGAGGTCGGCGACCGTCCGCTGACGCGCGCCTACAGCATCGCCAGCCCGAACTACGAGGAACACCTGGAGTTCTTCAGCATCAAGGTGCCCGACGGCCCGCTGACCTCGCGCCTTCAGCACCTGCGCGAGGGCGACCCGATCGTCGTCAGCAAGAAGCCCACCGGCACGCTGGTGCTGCACGACCTCAACCCGGGCCGCAACCTCTACCTGTTGTCCACCGGCACCGGCCTCGCCCCCTTCCTCAGCGTGATCCAGGACCCGCAGACCTACGAGCGATTCGAGAAGGTCGTGCTGATGCACGGCGTGCGCACGGTGTCCGAGCTCGCCTACGCCGACTTCATCACCGCCCAACTTCCCGACAACGAGTTCTTCGGCGAGCAGGTGCGCGAGCAACTGATCTACTATCCGACCGTCACCCGCGAGCCCTTCCGCAACAATGGCCGCATCACCCAGTTGATCGAGTCGGGCAAGCTGTTCGCCGACATCGGCCTGCCCGAGATCGACCCGGCGCACGACCGCGTGATGATCTGCGGCAGCCAGGCGATGATCAAGGACTGCTGCGAGCTGCTCGACGGCCGCGGCTTCAAGGTCTCGCGCCGCATCGGCGAACCCGGCGACTACGTCATCGAGCGCGCCTTCGTCGACAAGTGAGCCGCGCCGGGCAGTCGCTGCCCGAGGAATCGAAGACGCCCCACGCGTGGTTCACACGCCTGGGGCGTCTTTCTTCGAGTGCGCAGCGCGGCCACCAGCCCATCAGCGCCCCTCGCGCCGCCGCCCCTAGACCGCCCGCCTCCGCGCATCCTTCTCCAGCTCCGCGAACAGCCAGTCCTGGAAGCTGCGGATCTTCGGCAGCTCGGCGCGCGACTTCAGCAGGTTAACGGTGTAGCCCTGCACCTTCGGCCCGTCGAAGCCGAAGGGCGCCACCAGTCGGCCGCTCTCGAGTTCGCGCTCGACCAGCAGCAGGCTGTCCAGGCAGACCCCGAGCCCGTCCACCGCCGCGCTGATCGCCATGAAGGAGCGGTCGAAGCGCGGCCCGCGCGCAATGTCGAGCTTGACCTTGCGGTGCTGGCGCATCCAGTCGCGCCAGCTCACCAGGCAGGCTTCACTGTGGATCAGCATGTGGTGGCGCAGGTCTTCCGGCGTGCGGATCGGATGCTCGCCCTTCGCCAGCGCCGGTGCACACAGCGGCACGATTGTTTCGCGCGGGAAGGGCAGCACCATGGTGCCGGCCGCCGGCAGCAGCTTGATGCCATAGCGGATGTCGAGGTCGACCGCCTCGGTCACCAAGTCGGCCGCCACCGCCGAGGCGTTGAGCCGCACGTCGATGTCCGGGTGCAAGGCGCTGAAGCGCGCCAGCCGCGGCATCAGCCACTGTGTCGCGAAGCTGGGCGTCGAATGCACGGTAAGGACGTCGCTCTTGACCGTGAGGCCCAGCTCGCGCGTGGCCATGTCGATGCGGGCGAAGGCCGCTGCCACCTCCTCCGCGTAGCGCCGCCCCGCGTCGGTCAGCACCACCGCCCGGTGCACCCGATGGAACAGGCGCACCCCGAATTGCTCCTCCAGCAGCTTGATCTGGTGACTGATCGCCGAGGGCGTGACGAACAACTCCTCTGCTGCATGTGCGAAGGACGACAGCCTGGCAGCGGCCTCGAACGCTTGCACAGCCTTGAGCGGAACCCGATTTTGCATCGCAATATACAGTTGAATTCAGTTCACTTATAACGCCATTTAATTCGTTTGAGCTCGCGAAATCAAGCAGTTACGCTTTACCCACTCGCCGGCCAGCCACGATTCGCCTTCCGGACTGGCCCGAGTGAAACGGAGCCGAAGCTCCACGACGCGCACCGAACCGACGCGCCCGGACTGCCGGGGCCGGCGCCAGAAACAGGAGACCTCATGAACAAATCCAGCGACATCGGCGTGGAGAAGCGCCTCGCCGAACGCGCCTACCGCATTCGCCGCTTCGCCCTGCGGATGGGCGAAGTACAGGGCCAAGGCTATGTCGGACAGGCCCTCGGCTATGCCGACGTGTTGGCCGTGGCCTACTGCCATGCAATGAAGCTCAAGCCGCAGGAGCCGGAGTGGGAAGGACGTGACCGCTTCCTGCTGTCGCACGGCCACTACGCGATCGCATTCTATGCCGCGCTGCTCGAGGCCGGCATCCTCCCCGAGGACGAACTCGAAACCTACGGCAGCGACGACAGCCGCCTGCCGATGTCGGGCATGGCCACCTACACGCCCGGCATGGAGATCTCGGGTGGCTCACTCGGCCAGGGCCTGCCGATCGCAGTCGGGATGGCGCTCGGATTGCGCCTCAAGGGAAATCCGGCCTTCGTCTACAACTCGATGTCCGACGGCGAGCTCGACGAGGGTTCGACCTGGGAAGCCGCGATGGGCGCCGCCCACCACGGGCTGGGCAATCTGATCTGCCTGGTGGACATCAACAACCAGCAGGCGGACGGCCCCTCGAGCAAGGTGCTCGGCTTCGAGCCGCTGGCCGACAAGTGGGCCGCGTTCGGCTGGCATGTCCAGCGTATCGACGGCAACGACCTTGCCGCCGTCATCGCCGCCTTCGACACCGCCCGCGCGCTCGAGGAAGACAAGCCGCGCGTCATCCTGTTCGACACCCTGATGGGCAAGGGCGTGCCCTTCCTCGAGACACGCGAGAAGAACCACTTCATCCGCGTCGATCCCCCGGAGTGGCAACAGGCCATCGACATCCTCGACCAGACCCAAGGAGCCGCGCGATGAGCGCCACCACCGCCAACAAGCCGCGGCTGACCACCTCGGCAATGATCGCCTCGATCGCTGCCGAGGGGCAGCGCGTCGCCGCCGCTCCGTTCGGCAAGGCCCTCGTCGCGCTGGCCGAGCAGCGTCCCGAGATCGTCGGCCTGACCGCGGACCTCGCCAAGTACACCGACCTGCATCTGTTCGGCCAGGCCTTCCCCGAGCGCTTCTTCCAGATGGGCATGGCCGAGCAGTTGCTGCTGGCCGCCGCCGGCGGCATGGCCAAGGAAGGCTTCACGCCCTTCGCGACCACCTATGCCGTGTTCGGCACGCGCCGTGCATACGACTTCCTGCACCAGGTGGTTGCCGAGGAAAACCTCAACGTCAAGCTTTGCTGCGCCCTGCCGGGCCTGACGACCGGCTACGGCCCGAGCCACCAGGCTGCCGAGGACCTCGCGCTGGTGCGTGCGATCCCGGGCATGACCGTCGTCGATCCGTGCGATGCCCTCGACATCGAGCAGGCCGTGCCACAGATCGCGGATCACAACGGCCCGGTCTACATGCGCCTGCTGCGCGGCAACGTACCGCTGGTGCTCGACGAGTACGACTACAAGTTCGAACTGGGCAAGGCCAAGCTGCTGCGCGGCGGCAGGGACGTGCTGGTGATCTCGTCGGGCATCTTGACGATGCGCGCGCTCGAGGTCGCAAGCACGCTCGCCAAAGACCAGGTGGATGTCGCCGTGCTGCACGTGCCGACGATCAAGCCGCTGGACACCGCGACGATCATCGCCGAGGCCAGCCGCTCCGGCCGCCTGGTCGTCGTCGCCGAGAACCACACCACGATCGGCGGTCTCGGCGAGGCCGTCGCGACCACCCTGCTCACCGCCGGCGTGACGCCGCAGTTCCGCCAGATCGCCCTGCCCGACGCCTTCCTCGACGCCGGCGCCCTGCCCACCCTGCACGACCGCTACGGCATTTCCACCGAGGCAATGACGAAGACGATCAAGGGCTGGCTGGGCTGAGCCCGACCCGCTTCCACCAACCATCCGGCGCCGCCCCGGCGCCGACCAAAGGAGACGACACCCCCATGTTCAAGTCCAACCTACTCGAGGGAAAGACCGCGGTCCTCTCGGGCGCGGCCTCGCCGCGCGGCATCGGCATCGCCACCGCGCGCCTGTTCGCCCACCATGGCGCCCGCGTGGCGATCCTCGACATCGACGGCAAGGCCGCGGCCGAGGCCGCCGCCTCGATCGGCCCCGGGCACCGCGGCGTGGCCTGCGACGTCACCGACCGCGCGGCCTGCCAGATGGCCGCCGATGAGGTCATCGACGCGTTCGGCCGCATCGACATCCTCATCAACAACGCCGGCGTCACGCAGGCGGTCAAGATCATGGATATCGACCCGGCAAGCTGGGACCGCATCCTCGACGTCAACCTGCGCGGCGTGCTCTACCTGTCGCAGGCGGTGATCCCGCAGATGAAGAAGCAGGGCTCGGGCTCGATCGCCTGCATGTCCTCGGTGTCGGCCCAGCGCGGCGGCGGCATCCTCGGCGGCCCGCACTACTCGGCGGCCAAGGCCGGCGTCCTCGGCCTCGCCAAGGCGATGGCACGCGAGCTCGGCCCCGACGGCATCCGTGTTAATTGCGTCACCCCCGGCCTGATCAAGACCGACATCAATGCCGGCAAGATCAGCGACGACAAGTTGGTCGAGATCCTCGCCGGCATCCCGCTCAACCGCCTGGGCGCGCCCGACGACGTCGCCAATGCCTATCTGTTCCTCGCCTCCGAGCTGTCGTCCTATCTCACCGGCGTCGTGATCGACGTCAATGGCGGCATGCTGATCCACGGCTGAGGTTGCGGCGCCGGCGGCATGCCCGGCGTTCTTCCACCAACAGGGGGACCATGTCGATCCCCTCAAAGCGACGTTCCGTCGCACCTGGCAACACCCGTTCCCAGGCGCCGCTCCGGCGGTGCCCCGAGGGATCCAAAGGAAGATAAAGGAGATGAAGATGAAAAAGACATTGATCGCACTCGCCACGACCCTGGCCCTGACGGCCTCGACCGGCTGGGCTCAACAGGTCATGCGCCTGTCCCACAACGCCGCACCGGGCAACCCCAAGGCCGAAGCCTCGCTGAAGTTCGCCGAACTGGTGGCGCAGAAGACCGACGGCCGGGTCAAGGTCGAGGTCGGCGGCAGTGCCCAGTTCGGCGACGACGTCGAGTCGCTCACCAACATGCGCCTGGGCACGCTGGCCTTCAGCGCCAACTCGCAGGGCAGCACCGCCGGCGTGGTGCCGCAGTTCGCAGCCCTCGGCCTTCCCTTCCTGTTCAAGGACCTGCCCCACGCCTACAAGGTCGTCGACGGTCCGGTCGGCGAAGAGCTCGACAAGCTCGCCAAGGCCAAGGGGCTGGTGCTGCTCGCGCTGTGGGACAACGGCATTCGCAACGTCAGCAACAACAAGCGGCCGATCACCAGGCCGGAAGACCTGGAAGGCATCAAGCTGCGTACGCCGCCCGACCCGATGACCCTCGACATCTTCAAGGCGCTCGGGGCCAATCCCGCGCCGCTCGCCTTCTCCGAGCTCTACATCGCGCTCCAGCAGGGCGTTTTCGACGGCCAGGAGAACCCGCTGATGAACATCTACTCCTCCAAGCTGCACGAGGTCCAGAAGTACATCTCGCTGACCGGCCACAAGTACGAGGCCACTCCGCTTCTGGCCAGCAAGATGCTCTGGGACCAGCTGTCGAAGGCCGACCAGCAGGCGGTCAAGGAAGCCGCGGCCGAAGCCGGCAAGCTCAACCGCCAGATGTCCCTGGCGGCGGACGCCGAGTTGCGCAAGAAGATCGCCGACGCCGGCGTGCAGATCAACGAGGTCGACCAGGCACCGTTCGTCGCCAAGACCAAGCCGGTCTACAACAAGTGGTCCGAGCAGTATCCCGACCTGGTCGCACTGATCGTTTCCGAGGCCGGCAAGCAATGATTTCCGCCCACTCACCCGACGTTGTGGCCGAAACCGGACCCGCAGCCTCGGTCGTGAAGTGGGTGGACGGCACGATCGTGATCACCAGCACGGTGATCGCGATCGCGTCCCTGGTCATCATGTTCGCTTCCCTGATGGCCGAGGTGATCGTCCGCTACCTCACGAACCAGGGCATGGGCTGGCCCACGGAGATGCCCAACATCCTGTTCCCGTGGCTGGTAGCGGCCGGTGTCGTGCTCGCCGCCCAGCGCGGCCAGCACATCGCGGTCACCGCGGTGCTCGGTCTGCTGGGGCGCACGGGCAACCGCGTGCTGCTGCTCGGCCATCAGCTCCTCGCCGCAGCGGCCTTCTTCTACCTCGCCTGGGTCGGCCTCGATGTCATCGAGATCACCGGCTCGGAGATCTACCCGGTCACCGGCCTCGCCGCACGCTGGGCCTACCTCGCCCTCATCGTCGGCTTCGTCGGCCTCGGCATCACGGCACTGACCACCTTCGTGCATCTGCTGCTGGCGAGCAACCCGCTCGCGGTGCGCGCCCACCACGTCGAGGAGGACGTATGACCCTCATGATGATCCTCGTATTCGGGACCTTGCTCGCGCTGGCCCTGCCCGTCGGCTATGCGCTGGTGATCAGTTCCGGGCTGGCCGCGATCACGGTCGGCGGCATGCCGAGCGTGGCCGCCGTGGTCAAGATCTTCCAGCCGACACAGAGCTTTCCCTTGCTCGCCATCCCCTTCTTCATGCTGTCGGGCAGCCTGATGATGGGCGGCACCCTGGGCAAGCGGCTGATCCACTTCGCCACCTCGCTGGTCGGCCGCTTCCACGGCGGCCTCGGCCAGGTCACCGTGGTCGGCTCGACCGTCTTCGGGGGCGTCTCGGGCTCGGCGGTCGCCGAGGCCTCGGCGCTCGGCTCCATGCTCATCCCCTGGCAGAAGCGCGAGGGCTACCCCGGAGCTTTCGCCGCGGCGGCCACCGCCTCGTCCTCGGTCATCGCCGGCCTGATCCCGCCGTCGATCCCGCTCATCCTCTTCGCCGCGGTGTCCAACCAGTCGATCGCCGCGCTCTTTCTCGCCGGCGTCGTGCCGGGCCTGCTGTTGTGCGGCGGCTTCATGCTGACCTGCTACCTCTCCGGGCGCCTGCGCGGCTTCAAGCGCCTGGCGGAGACGGTGACGGCGGGCGACATCCTCAGGGCGACCATCAATGCCGCGCCGGCGCTTGCCATGCCGGCCTTCATCGTCGTGCTGCTGCGTGCCGGCATCGCCACCCCGACCGAGGTCAGCGTGCTCGCCGTCGCCTACGGCCTGCTGGTGAGCGCGCTGCTGTATCGCGACCTCACGCTGCGCCGCCTCTACGACGCGCTGGTGCATACCGCCGTGACCACAGGCGTGGTGATGCTGGTGATCGCCGCCTCGAACCTGGTGGGCTACGTGCTCACGGTCGAGTCGGTCCCGACGGCAGTCGCCGAATGGGCCCTCGAGACGCTCAAGTCGACTGTGATGATCATCCTGATGATGAACCTCATCATGCTGGTGGTCGGCATGTTCCTCGACCTGCCTGCGGCGATCCTGCTGCTCGGTCCGACCTTCGTCGCCATCGGCAACGCGATCGGCCTCGACCTGATCCAGCTCGGCATCATGATGGCCGTCAATCTGAGCCTCGGCCTATTCACGCCGCCCGTGGGCACGACGCTGTTCATCTCCGCGGCGATCTCGAAGGAAACGGTCGGGGCGATCACACGCGAACTGTGGCCGTTCTACCTGGTCGCGATCACCGTGCTCGGGCTGATCTCGTTCGTTCCCGCGTTCATCATCTACTAGGACCACGCGGCCCCGGCAGGCGCGGGGACCGCGAACGAAGGAGACTCGATCATGACGACTGTTGCATTCGCAGGCCTCGGCGCCATGGGCCTTCCCATGGCCAGGAACCTGCTGGCCATGGGCCACCGCGTGCGCGGCATCGACATCAACCCCAGTGCGCTCGAGGCCGTCGCGGCGGCCGGCGGCGAGCGCACCGCA
Organism: Rhodocyclaceae bacterium; assembly: GCA_041565515.1. Taxonomy (GTDB): domain Bacteria; phylum Pseudomonadota; class Gammaproteobacteria; order Burkholderiales; family Rhodocyclaceae; genus Thauera. The sequence goes on from JBFGUQ010000002.1 coordinate 14,947, forward strand.
AGCGCCGCCGCGGCGGCGACCGGCGCCGACGTGCTGGTCCTGATGGTGATCAACGCCGCGCAGGCCGAGCAGGTGCTGTTCGGCGACGGTGCGCTCGACGCGCTCGATCGTGGCGGAATCGTATGCCTGATGGCCACCTGCCCGCCGGGCGTGGTCGAGCGCATCGCCGGGCGGGTGGTGGCCTCGGGCCGCCGCTTCGTCGACGCGCCCGTGTCGGGCGGCGTCGCCGGTGCCGTCGCCGCCTCGCTGACCATCATGGCTGCGTGCGAACGCGCGACCTTCGACGACATCGAGCCGGTCTTCCGGGCCATCGGCCAGCGCGTCTTCCACGTCGGCGAACGGCCCGGGCAAGGGGCTACGGTCAAGACCGTCAACCAGCTCCTGTGCGGCGTCCACATCGCCGTCGTCGCCGAAGCCTTCGCGCTCGCCGCCAAGGTCGGCGTCGACTTGAAGGTGCTGCTCGAGATCATGAGCGGATCCTCGGCGTCGAGCTGGATGCTCAAGGATCGCGGTCCGCGCATGCGCGAGGCGGACCCGGAGGTCACCAGCGCCGTCGACATCTTCGTCAAGGACCTCGGGATCGTCATGGAAACCGGACGCGAGACCAAGGCCGCCCTGCCGATCGCCGCGGTCGCCCACCAGATGTTCCTCGCCGCCTCCGGGCGCGGCGAGGGCAGAGCCGACGACAGCCAGGTCATTCGCAGCTACTACGCATTGAACGGCTCGAGCTGAAGGGCGAGCGCACCCGGAAACCCGAGCCGAAATCGAGCGGCGGGCGGCGGGAGGGAAAAAGCCATCGTCCACCCGCAGCGCCCCGACTTCCGACCGACCACCGGGGCGTGCCGGCCGCACTCACCCCGCTGACCGAAGCCCGCCCCACCCGCACCGATCCCTTTCCTTCCCCTTTTCGACGACGCCTGCCCCGCCCGGGGCAGTCGCGCAGGAGACCTCTTGTCATGTCACCCGTGGATTCCCGCCAGCTCGCCAATGCGATCCGCTTCACCTCGATCGACGCCATCGTGCGCGCCACCGAAGGCCACCAGGGCGTGCCGCTCGGCATGGCCGAGATCGCCACCGCGCTCTACACCCGGCACCTGAAGTTCAACCCGGCCGACCCCAACTGGGCGGATCGCGACCGCGTCGTGTTGTCGAACGGCCACGGCTCGATGCTGCTCTACTCGCTGCTGTACCTGACGGGGTACGAAAAGATCGGCCTCGAACAGATCAAGTCCTTCCGCGAGTTCGGATCGCACTGTGCCGGCCATCCCGAGTTCGACCCCGGCTGCGGTATCGAGGTCACCACCGGCCCGCTCGGCCAGGGCATCGCCAACGCCTTCGGCATGGCCGTCGCCGAGGCCTACCTGGGCGCCAAGTTCGGCGCGGAGTTGGTCGACCACTACACCTACGCCTTCGTCGGCGACGGTTGCCTGCAGGAGGGCATCGGCCAGGAGATGATCTCGCTCGCCGGCCACCTGCGCCTGGGCAAGCTGATCCTGCTGTGGGACGACAACCGCATTACCGACGATGGCAGCACCGACCTGTCGATCAGCGAGGACGTCGCCTCGCGTTTCCGCGTCGGCGGCTGGCACGTGGTCGAGGTCGACGGCCACGACGTCGAGGCCGTATCGGCGGCGATCGCGCTGGCGAAGCGCGACCCGCGACCATCGATGATCGCCTGCCGCACCGTCATCGCCCGCGGCATCCCGCGCCTGCAGGGCCAGCGCGGCGGCCACAGCGCGCGCCTCCACGCCGAGGACTCGGATGCGGCGCGGGCCTTGCTCGACTGGCCGCACGAGGCCTTCGTCGTGCCGGATGAAATCCTCGCCGGCTGGCGCGCGACGGGCCGCCGCAGCGACGCCGAGCACGCGGCCTGGCGCCGGCGACTCGCGGCGCTTCCCGCCGAACGACGCCGCGAATTCGAGCGCGTCCAGGCCGGCCAGCTACCCGAGAACTGGCGCGACGCACTGCTCGCGTACAAGCGGGCCGCCACCACCGCCGCCGAAGCGAAGCCGGGCATCCAGGCCTCGGGCGAAATCAACGACCTGCTGGTCGACATCCTGCCCGAGCGCATGGTCGGCTGCGCCGACCTCGAAGCGCCGACCGCGCACAAGCGCCGCCTGCACGCCTTCACCGCCGAGGACCGCAGTGGCGCCTATGTGCACTGCGGCGTGCGCGAACACCTGATGGGGGCGATGGCCAATGGCATGGCGGCCCACGGCGGCGTGCTCGCGCTCAGCGTCACCTACCTCGCGTTCTCGGACTACGAGCGCCCGGCGATGCGAATGGCCGCACTGATGGGCCTGCCGGTGAAGTTCGTGTTCAGCCACGACTCGATCGGCGTCGGCAAGAACGGCCCGACCCACCAGCCGGTCGAGATCCTCGCCTCGCTGCGCGCGATGCCCAACATGCTGGTGCTGCGCCCCGCCGATGCGGTCGAGGCGGCCGAGTGCTGGGAAATCGCGCTCGAACACCGCTCGGGCCCGTGCAGCCTGGTATTCGCCCGCCAGGGCCTGCCGGCGGTGCGCGGCACCCACGTCGACACCAACGCGTCGCGCCGCGGCGCCTACGTCCTCGCCGAGGCCGACGGCGGCCCTCGCCAGGCCACGCTGCTCGCGACCGGCTCCGAGGTCGCCCTCGCGCTCGAGGCGCGCAGCCGCCTGCAGGCCGAGGGCATCCCGACCGCGGTCGTGTCGATGCCGTGCTGGGCGCTGTTCGATGCGCAGGACGAGGCCTACCGCGCGACCGTCCTCGGCCCGGGGACGGTGCGCATCGGCGTCGAGGCTGCGGTACGCTTCGGCTGGGACCGCTACCTGGGCGAGCGCGGCGACTTCGTCGGCATGTCCGGCTTCGGCGCCTCGGCCGGGGCCGACGTCCTGTTCGAGCACTTCGGCATCACGCCATCCGCCATCGTCAGCGCGGCCAGGAACCGCCTCTGAATCCGACCCAAGGGAACCCGCCATGCACAAGATCGTCTTCCTCGACCGCGCCACCATCGCGCCGCAGATCCGCCTTCGCCGGCCGGCGTTCGACCATGAACTGAGCGTGCACGAACGCACGTCCCCCGACGCGGTGGTCGAGCGTCTCGCCGGCGCCACGATCGCGATCACCAACAAGGTGCCGCTCACCGCGGCGGTCCTGGAGCAGTTGCCCGAGCTGCGCCTGATCGCGGTGGCGGCCACCGGCACCGACTGCGTCGACAAGGCGTACTGCCAGCGCCGCGGCATCGCGGTGACCAACATCCGCGGCTATTCGGTCAACTCCGTGCCCGAACACACCTTCGCGCTGATCCTGGCGCTGCGCCGGAACATCGTCGCGTTTCGCGCCGACGTGCTCGCCGGCGAGTGGGAGAAGGCGGCGCAGTTCTGCTTCTTCAACCACCCGATCCGCGACCTGCACGGCGCCCGCCTGGGCATCATCGGCGCCGGCGCGCTCGGCCAGCGGGTCGCCGAGATTGCCCGGGTCTTCGGCATGGTGCCGCTGTTCGCCGCCCACAAGGGCCGGCCCAGCCCCGGCTCGCTCTACACGGCCTGGGACGAGGTGCTGGAGACCAGCGACGTCATCACCCTGCACTGCCCGCTCACGCCGAGCAGCCGCGGCATGATCGCGATGCCCGAGTTCCGCGCGATGAAGCGCCGGCCGCTGCTGGTCAACACCGCGCGCGGCGGGATCGTGGTCGAGGAAGACCTGGCGCAGGCGCTCGACGAGGGCCTGATCAGCGGCGCGGGCTTCGACGTCGCCGCCGAGGAGCCGCCACCCGCCGACAACCCGTTGCTGCGCGTCGCCGGGCGGCCGAACGTGATCCTCACGCCCCACGTCGCCTGGGCCTCGGACGAGGCCCAGCAGACGCTGGCCGACCAGCTCATCGACAACATCGACAACTTCGTCCGGGGCGAGCCGACCAATCTCGTCGAAGGCTCGTACTGAAGCGCCGGGGGCAGGACGGCGCCCGTGCCGGCTAGCGCGTCATCGGCAGGGCTGCCCCCATGAGCCCGAACAGTCCGCCGCAGCAGCGGTTGAAGCGCCTTCCGGCGTGTTCCAGCCGCGGGCGGACGAGTTGGGCCATCCGCGCGAGCAGGTATTCGAGCACGAACTCGATCACGCAGAAGGTCAGCGCCATCACCGCGAACTGCTCGAGCAGTCCGCGCCGGGGGTCGATGAACTGCGGCAGGAAGGCGCCGTAGAACAGCAAGGCCTTGGGGTTGGACACGGCGGACAGGAAGCCCTGGCGGAACATGGTCGCGCCACTCGTGCGCCCGCCCTCGGCGACGGCGGTAAGTTGCATCGGCGGTGCACGCCAGAGCTGGAAACCCAGCCACACGAGGTAGGCGCCGCCGATCCACTTGAGCAGCGTCAGCGCGTCGGCCGAGGTCTGCAGCAGCGTGCCGATGCCCAGCATCGACAGGCCGATCAGCAGCGCGAAACCCACCGCGCCGCCACTGACCGTGAACAGCGCCCGCCGGTGTCCGTGCAGCGCGCCATGCGTCAGCGCGAGCAGGCTGTTGGGGCCGGGCGTCAGCGCGAGGCCGACGACGGCGACGAGATACAGGAGCCAGGTCTGGAGCGCCATGGTCTTGCTTCCGGTGCGTTTCGATGCAGATGAGTGTACTGGCGCCCGTTTCTGCAGCGTAAGCATTTCTGGTCATCAAGCGGTAATATCTGGACATTCGCTTTTCCCGAGGTGGAACCGCCCATGGCTCGCGATGCTGCCGACGAGGCCGACGAGGCCGACGACGCCGATGGCGCCGATGCCGCCGGGCGAGCACCGGCGGCCCCGCGCCCGGATGTGCGCTTTCTCCTGCTGCCCCTGCCCGAGTTCGCCCTGCTGCCCTTCGGCGGCTTCGTCGACAAGCTGCGCTTCTCCGCCGACGAGGCCGATCGCAGCCGGCAGCGCTACTGCACCTGGCAGATCCTGGGGCTCGAGCATGGCGAGGTCGTCGCCAGCAGCGGTGTCGCGGTGGCCGTGCAGCGCACGCCCGACGAAGTGCGGCTGGCGGACTACGACTACCTCGTCGTCTTCGGCAGCCGGACGGCGGCCGGCGCGCAGGCGCTGGCGCCCGAATACGGCGGCCTGCTGCGCCAGGCGGCGGCGCAGGGCCTGACGCTCGTCGGCATCGACAACGCCGCCTTCCTGCTTGCGGCCGCCGGCCTGCTCAACGCCTCCCGGGTGGCGATCCACTGGCGCCACGTGGCCGAATTCCGCGCAGCGTTTCCGCGCATCGACATCCGCCCCGAACAGCTCTACTGCATCGACCGCAAGCGCATTACCTGCGCGGGCGGCTCGGCCGCGATCGATCTTGCGGTGGAACTGCTGGCGCGCCACAGCGGCCGCGCACGGGCGCTGAAGGGCCTGGCCGACATGCTGGTCGATCGCACGCGGAGCGAGCTCCACCGCCTCGAGTCGCTGCAGGCCGAAGCCGATGCCGGACGCCATGTGGGCCGTGCGATCGGCCTGATGCGCAACCTGCTCGCGGAGAACATCACGACCGAAGACCTCGCCCGCAGGATCGGCGTCAGCCGCCGACAGCTCGACCGCCTGTTTCGCGAGCGCTTCGACCAGACCGCGAAGGCATACTGGAACGAGATGCGCCTGCAGCAGGTCCGCTGGCGGCTGCTGAACTCCGACCACCCGTTGTCGGTGCTCGCCGACGAGGTCGGCTTCCCGGACAGCAGCGACCTTTGCCGGCGCTTTCGCAGGCGCTTCGGCCAGAGTCCCGGCCAGGCGAGGGCAGCAGGGGGCGACAATGACCGGAAACCGGCGCCGCGGCGCGATTGACCAGCGCCCGCCTCCGGCGCGACACTGGGGGTTCCCTGCTACAGGAGCCCGAGCCATGACCTCCACCCTCTACGACATCCCGGTCGAGCGCCTCAAGGGCGGCACCACCACGCTCGCGGAGTACGCCGACCGCGTGCTGCTGATCGTCAACACCGCCAGCGAGTGCGGCTTCACCCCGCAGTACGCCGGCCTCGAAAAGCTGTACCGCGACTACCGCACCCGCGGCCTCGTGGTGCTCGGCTTCCCGTGCAACCAGTTCGGCTCGCAGGAGCCGGGAGATGCGGAGGAGATCGCGGGCTTCTGCCAGTCGAACTACGGCGTGAGCTTCCCCATGTTCGCCAAGGTCGAGGTCAATGGCCCGAACACGCATCCACTCTACGCCTTCCTCAAGGACCACGCCCACGGCATCCTCGGCACCGAGGCGATCAAGTGGAACTTCACCAAGTTCCTGGTCGATCGCAAGGGCCAGAAGATCGAGCGCTTCGCCCCTCCGACCACGCCGGAGGAAATGAAGAGCGAGATCGAGGCCCTGCTTGAGTGAACACCCCGCGCCGGCCATGCAGGCGGCGGTCGGCGGGGTCGGCCACGCACCGGCGCTGATCGCTGCGCTGCTGCGCCCCTACCGCCGCCGCGTGCTGTATGCCGCCATCGGCCTGCTGGTCGCCGCCGGGGCGATGCTGGGTGTCGGCCAGGGCCTGCGTGCGGTGATCGACAAGGGCTTCCTCGCCGGCGATCCGGCCTGGCTCGATCGCAGCCTGGCGGCCATGTTCGGCGTCATCGCCCTGCTCGCCGCCGCCACCTGGGTGCGCTTCTACAACGTGTCCTGGCTGGGCGAGCGCGTCACCGCCGACCTGCGCCGCCGCGTCTTCGACCATCTGCTCGGCCTGCCGCCCTCGTGGTTCGAGGCCGGGCGCACCGGCGAGGTCATCTCGCGGCTGACCGCCGACACTACCCAGATCGAGAACGTCATCGGCTCGAGCCTGTCGATCGCCCTGCGCAACGCGCTGCTGCTGATCGGCGGCCTGGTGATGCTGTTCACCACCAGCCTCAAGCTCACCCTGCTCACGCTGGCCGGCGTGCCGCTGGTGGTGGTGCCGATCATCGTCTTCGGCCGCCGCGTGCGCGCGCTCGCGCGCGAGAGCCAGGACCGCGTCGCCGACCTCGGCAGCCGCATCGACGAGACCATCCACGAGATCCGCGTGGTCCAGGCCTACGGCCACGAGAACACCGACCGCCGCGACTTCGCCACCCTGGTCGAGCGCAGCTTCGACACCGCGCGCATGCGGGTGAAGTACCGCGCGGGCCTGGTGGTGACGGTGATGGTGCTGGTGTTCGGCGCCATCGCCTTCATCCTGTGGGTGGGTGGGCACGACGTGCTCGCGGGCGGGATCAGCGCGGGCGAACTCTCCGCCTTCGTCTTCTACGCCGCCCTGGTGGCCGGCAGCGTCGGCGCCCTGTCCGAGGTCTGGGGCGATCTGCAGCGCGCCAACGGCGCCACCGAGCGCCTGCGCGAGATCCTGCAGGCGCGACCGGAGATCCGCGCCCCGGCCGACCCCCTGCCCCTGCCGGAGCCGCCCGAGGGCACGCTGAGCATCGAGGGCGTGGATTTCCGCTACCCGTCGCGGCCCGACAGCCTAGCCCTGAGCGGCTTCAGCCTGCAGGCGCGGGCGGGCGAGAGCATCGCCCTGGTGGGTCCGTCGGGGGCGGGCAAGAGCACGGTGTTCCAGCTCCTGCTGCGCTTCTACGACCCCGAGGCCGGGGCGATCCGCGTCGACGGCGTGCCGCTCGCGCGCGCCGACCCGGCGGCCATCCGCCGCCGCATCGCGCTGGTGCCGCAGGAGCCGGTGATCTTCGCCACCAGCGTGCTCGAGAACGTGCGCTACGCCATGCCCGAAGCCAGCCTGGAAGCGGTGCAGGCCGCCTGCGTGGCGGCGTATGCGGACGACTTCGTGCGCGCCCTGCCCGAGGGCTACCACAGCGAGCTGGGCGAGCGCGGC
>JBFGUQ010000003.1:0-22405 GCA_041565515.1 Rhodocyclaceae bacterium
AGCACCTTGCCCGGATTCATCAGACCTTGCGGATCGAGCGCGCGCTTGACCGCCTGCATGAGCTCGATCTCGAGCGCGGACTTGTAGACCAGGATTTCGTCGCGCTTGAGTTGGCCGAGCCCATGTTCGGCCGAGATCGAACCCCCGAGGCCGGCCACCAGGTCATGCACGATGCGGTTCACCTCCCCGGTGCGGGCAATGAACGCGGCGTTTTCTCCGGCGGCCGGTTTGGACAGGTTGTAGTGCAGGTTGCCGTCGCCGATATGCCCGAACGCCACCACCCGGACATCGGGCCAGACCGTGGCGAGGGCGCGACCCGCACGATCCAGGAACTCCGGGATCCGGCTCACCGGCACCGACACATCGTGCTTGATGCTGATGCCCTCGATGCGCTGCGCTTCCGAGATGTTCTCGCGCAGGGCCCACAAGGCCTGCGCCTGCGCCAGACTCCCCGCCACCGCCGCGTCGCGGATCAGGCCGTCCTCGATCGCGGCCGCCAGGACCTGTTCGAGCGCAGCATCGAGTGCGGCGGCGCTCGCAGCGTCCGACAATTCGATCAGCACGCTCCACTGGGCCGGCTCGGCAAGCGGCGCGCGCGCGCCCGGAATGTGGGCGAGCACGAGCTCAAGTGCACTGCCTCCGACGATCTCGAACGCCGTCACCCGATCGCCGCAGGCCTCGCGAAGCCGGCCGAGCAGCCTGACGGCCGCCGCCGGATCGGATACCGCAACCCAGGCCGTGGCCCGGGTCCGGATGGCCGGGAAAAGCTTCAGCACGGCTGCCGTGATGATTCCGAGCGTGCCCTCGGCGCCAATGAAGAGATGCTTCAGATCGTAGCCGGTGTTGTCCTTTCGAAGACCGCGCAGCCCATCCCAGATGCGGCCGTCGGCGAGCACCACCTCGACCCCAAGGGCAAGTTCTCGGGCATTTCCATAGCGCAACACCTGCACCCCGCCGGCATTGGTCGACAGGTTTCCGCCGACCTCGCAACTGCCCTCGGACGCCAGCGACAGCGGGAACAGCCTCCCCGCCTCCGCCGCAGCGGCCTGCACCGCCGCAAGCGTGCACCCGGCCTCGACGCAGATCGTATCGTTGTCGGTATCGATGGCACGAATTCGATTCAGGCGCCCGAGGCTGATGACGAGCGCCCGCCCGTCGGGCAGTGGCGTCGCCCCACCGCACAAGCCGGTGTTGCCCCCCTGGGGAACGATCGGCACCCCTGCCGCGGCGCAGGCCTGCACCACCGCCGCGACCTCGGCGGCACTGGCGGGACGCACCACCGCCCGTGCGCTTCCGTGGTAGCGTCCGCGCCAGTCGGTCAGATAGGGCGCCATCGCCGCCGAGTCGGTGAGGAGCCCCGCGGGGCCAACCGCATCGACGAGAGACTTCAGAAAGGGATCCATCGGCTGCTCCACCCTGCTGGGAATCATGGTGTTGGGGGCACCTGCAATCCTGTCACCCCCTGCGTGGCAACCCGGCTGCTCAGCGCGCGGCGGCCTCGTCGAGCACGTAGCGCAACAGCGGACGCACCCTCACCACCGCCGCCTCGCCCTCGGCGATCGCCTCGGCCGCGCGATGGTAGTCCATCAGGCCGAGCTGGCCGACCCTGGGCGAGATCAGCACGTCCGCGGGCTCGCCTGCCAGTCGACTGCGCGCGATGCGCACCTGCATGATGTTGATGCTGGCACTGACCACCGACGCCAGCGACGGCAGCGCCGGATCGAGCACGACGTCGGTGCGGCTATTGGTCGCCCCGAGCCCGAAGCGCGCCAGCAGGCGATCGGTCCAGCCCGCCTCCGTCTCGTCCGGGGGCGCCGGCTCGGCCGACGTATGCCGCACCGCCCGCCCCACCATGTCGGAGCCGAGATCGATGGCGATGACGATGTCGGCCCCCATGGCGCGACACAGCGAGACCGGCACCGGATTGACGAGGCCGCCGTCGATCAGCAGACGCCCGCGGTGTATGACCGGAGTCATCAGCCCGGGGAGCGCGATCGAGGCCCGCACCGCGGCCGAGACGCTGCCCTCGTGCAGCCAGACCTCGCGACCGGAATGCAGTTCTGTGGCGACGCAGGCGAACTGCACGTCGAGCTCGGAGAAATCCCGGTCGACGAAATTTCGCGAGAAGAAGCCGATCAGCTTCTCGCCCTTGATCAGACCGCCACGCAAGGATACGTCGAGCAGCGACACCACGTCCTGCCACTTGAGCGCATCGGCCCATTTCGTGAGCTTGGCCAGATCACCCGACGCGGCGGCCGCGCCGACGAATGCACCGATCGAGCAGCCGCTGATGATCTGGGGCTTGACGCCCTCCGCCTCGAGCGCCCGCAATACGCCCAGGTGCGCCCAGCCCCGGGCTGCGCCACTGCCCAGCGCCAATCCAATCACCGGGTCGGCGCGACCGCCGCCCGCCCGGCCCTGTCGCAGCGGTAGTCCGGACGTCGTCACGCCGCCTTCACGAGGTGGAGGCCGACGACGCCGCGCTCAGTCGACGCGCTCGGCGTAGAGGTCGTGGACATCGCAATCGGTAATGCGCACGCGGACGAAATCACCCGCCTCGAGATCCTCGCCGTCCGGAATGATGACCAGGCCGTCGATCTCGGGCGCGTCACCCATCGAGCGGGCCACTGCACCATCCTCGTCCACATCGTCGACCAGCACCGTCATCTCGCGACCGATCTTGGCCTCGAGGCGCTGGGTGGAGATGTCTTCCTGGAACTCCATCAGCCGGGCGCGGCGCTCCTCGCGCACCTCGTCGGGCACGGCGTCGGCCAGTGCGTTCGCCGCCGCGCCTTCGACCGGCGAATAGGCAAAGGCACCGACGCGGTCGAGCTGCGCCTGCTCCAGGAACTGCAGCAACTGCTCGAAATCCTCTTCGGTCTCGCCGGGGAAGCCGGTGATGAAGGTGGAACGAATCGTCAGGTCCGGGCAGATGCTGCGCCACTTGCGCACGCGCTCGAGCACGTTCTCGGCATTGGCCGGACGCTTCATCGCCTTGAGGATCCTGGGGCTCGCGTGCTGGAACGGCACGTCGAGATAGGGCAGGATCTTGCCTTCCGCCATCAGCGGGATCAGGTCGTCCACGCTCGGGTACGGGTACACATAGTGCATCCGTACCCAGATGCCGAGCTCGCCCAGCGCATTGGCCAGATCGAGCAGGCGGGTCTTGATCGGCCTGCCATCCCAGAAGCCCGTGCGGTATTTCACGTCGACACCGTAGGCCGAGGTGTCCTGGGAAATCACCAGCAACTCCTTCACGCCGGAATCGGCCAGCGCTTCGGCCTCGCGCATCACCTCGTGGATCGGCCGGCTGACGAGGTCGCCGCGCATCGACGGAATGATGCAGAAGGTGCAGCGGTGGTTGCAGCCCTCGGAGATCTTCAGGTAGGCATAGTGCTGCGGCGTCAGGCGGATTCCCTGGGGCGGCACCAGGTCGGTGAACGGGTCGTGCGGCTTCGGCAAATGCCGATGCACCGCCTGCATCACTTCTTCCGTGGCATGCGGGCCGGTCACCGCCAGCACCTGCGGATGCGCCGCGAGCACGACATCGTCCTTGGCGCCGAGACAGCCGGTGACGATCACCTTGCCGTTCTCGGCCAGCGCCTCACCGATGGCATCGAGCGACTCCTCGACCGCGGCATCGATGAAGCCGCAGGTATTCACCACGACGAGGTCGGCATCGTCGTAATTGCCCGAGATCGCGTAGCCTTCGGCACGCAGTCGGGTCAGGATGTGTTCGGAATCGACCGTCGCCTTCGGGCAGCCGAGCGACACGAAGCCGACGCGCGGCAGTTCCGTGGGGTTGGAAGGGGTCATGCGGGTATAGCCTGTCTGGACGACACGCAACGCCGGGGTGGCGCACGTCAATCGACCCCCGATTATCTTACTTTTGCGTGCCCTTGTCGCCGCCAGCAGCGGAGTCGGCTTCTTCCTCATCCGCCGGCTTGGTGTAGTTCGGGAACTGGAATCCGGTGAACATGTTGCGCGTCTGGCTCTCGAGCTGGCCCTGCATCTGCTCGAACATCTTCTTCGACTGCTCGACGTAGGCCCCCATCATGCTCTGCAGCGCAGGCCCCTGGAAGTTCAGGAACTGGGCCCAGAGATCCTGCCCGACCGGGCTGTTTTCGCCGTAGATCGCGCGCGCCTGGTCCTGCAACTTGCCCTGCATCTCGGTGAAGGCCTTGATATTGCTCTCGAGGTACTTGCCCATCATCCCCTGCATGGCGTTGCCGTAGAAACGGATCATGTGGGCCAGCAGATCACTGGTGAACATCGGCGCGCCGCCCGCTTCCTCTTCGAGGATGATCTGCAGCAGGATGCTGCGCGTCAGATCCTCCGAGGTCTTGGCGTCCACGACCTGGAACTCCTCGTGACCGAGCACGAGCTCCTTGACGTCCGCCAGGGTGATGTATGAACTGGTGCGGGTATCGTAAAGGCGGCGGTTCGGGTATTTCTTGATCAGGCGCAATTGTTCTGGCATATCTCCATCTCCTCGACGGCGGTCGGTTCCGCTCTAAGATCACTTGATAATTATACCGCGGTGCGAAAACAAAACCCCGCCAGGCGACGGGGTTTCGTGATTTCAGGCGTGGCACGGTGCACCATCAATACATGTGCAGGCCGCCGTTGATGTTGATCGTCGCCCCGGTGATGTAGCCCGCGAGATCGGAAGACAGGTAGGCGACGAGGCCGCCGATCTCTTCCGGCTTGCCCAGGCGCTTCATCGGCACGGAGTCGATGATGCCCTGGCGGATGTCCTCGCGGATCGCCATCACCATGTCGGTGCCGATGTAGCCCGGCGCGATGGCATTGACGGTGACGCCCTTGGTCGCGAGTTCGGCCGCCAGCGCCTTGGTGAAACCGAGCACGCCAGCCTTGGCGGTGGAATAGTTGGTCTGGCCCGCCTGTCCCTTGATGCCGTTGACCGAAGAGATGTTGATGATCCGACCCCAGCCACGCTCGGCCATCTTCGCCGAAATCTGATGCGTGACGTTGAACAGGCTATTGAGGTTGGTGTTGATCACCGCGTCCCATTGCGCCTTCTCCATCTTGGGGAAGAACTTGTCTCGCGTGATGCCGGCATTGTTCACCAGCACGTCGATCGGGCCGACCGTGGCCTCGATCTTCGCGACCATGGCCGCACAGGACTCGTAATCGGACACATCGCCTTCCGCGACGACGAAATCGAAGCCGAGGTCGCGCTGGATCGAGATCCAGCTGTCCTTGTGATCGAAATTGGGCAGGCAGTTCGCCACAACGGTCATGCCTTCATTGGCGAGGGCCTGACAAACCGCAGTGCCGAGACCGCCCATGGCGCCGGTGACGAGTGCGACTTTCTTGGACATGTTGAGATCCTTATGGAGCGGGGGTCAAAGCCGGAACGTTGCCCGGAGCCTTCTCCGGGGGATTGCCCCGACCTCTCGTGCCGCAGCGCATCAGCTGCAAAGCGCCACCATTATATGCCTTCTTTTACAAAAATGTTGCAATGCAACTAAGCACAAGGTCGTACGGCGAGTCAACAAAAAAACGGCGCGATCCGCGAGGATGCGCGCCGCTGGACAGGCCGAGAGGCCCGGAAGATCAGAACATGTGCTGGCCGCCGTTGATCGAGATGTTGGCGCCGGTCACGAAGGCCGCCTCTTCCGACGACAGGTAGGCGACGAGGCCGGCGATCTCTTCCGGCTTGCCCAGACGGGCGATCGGGATCTGCGGCACGATCTTCGTGCTGAGGATCTCCTCGGGAATGGCCATCACCATCTTGGTGCCGATATAGCCCGGCGAGATCGTGTTGACCGTGACCCCGTTGCGGGCCACTTCCAGCGCGAGCGCCTTGGTGAAGCCATGCATGCCGGCCTTGGCGGCGGCGTAGTTGGTCTGGCCGAACGCACCCTTCTGGCCATTGACCGACGATACGTTGATGACGCGGCCCCACTTGCGCTCGTTCATGCCGTCGATGACCTGCTTGGTCATGTTGAACACGGAATCGAGGTTGGTGCTGATCACCGCGTCCCAGTCGGCCTTGCCCATCTTCTTGAAGGTCATGTCGCGGGTGATGCCGGCGTTGTTTACCAGCACATCGACCGGCCCGACTTCCTTCACCACCTGATCGACGCAAGCCTTGCAAGAATCGAAGTCGGCAACGTCGCAGGGATAGGCCTTGAAGGCATAGCCCATGCCGTTCATGGCCTTCAGCCACTCCTCGGCCTTGGTATTGCCCGGCGAATGAGTGGTCACCACCTTGTAGCCGAGCGCCGCGAGCTTGATGCAGATCGCTTCACCGAGACCGCCCATACCACCCGTTACCAATGCAACTCTGGACATTTATTCCTCCTTCCCTTACGGGTATGCTGCGGGTTGAAAAAACCTTAGCGGCAGCGCCCCGCCTCAAACGCTGCCGCCCTGAGTTCCTTGGAGCGGGAGGCGCTCAGGCCCGCTCCTTGACGTAGCGCCCGGGCGCCGGCTCGATCGGCTCGTATTTGGTGCTGCCCAGACGGCCGCGCGCGGCGACCTGCTTGCCAGCGCGGGGTCGCAGCCATTCGATCCAGTGCAGCCACCAGCTGCCCTTGTTCTCGCTTGCCTGCTCCAGCCATTCATCGGGGTCGTTCGGACTGGCGTCGGCGACCCAGTAGCTGCGCCGGTTCTTCGATGCCGGGTTGATTGCGCCGGCGATGTGACCGCTGGCACCCAGCACATAGGTGGTGTCGCCGCCGAGCAGGTGGCGTGCATGATAGGCGCTCTTCCACGGCACGATGTGATCCTCGCGCGCGGCCAGCAGGTAGGCCGGCGCATCGACCTTGCCGAGGTCGACCTTCTGGCCCAGCATCTTGAGCTTGCCCGGCACACGCAGGTTGTTCTCCAGATACATGTTGCGCAGGTACCAGGTCAGGAAGGGGCCGGGCAGATTGGTCGAGTCCGAATTCCAGTAGAGCAGGTCGAAGGCCTGCGGCTTGTTGCCCTTCAGGTAGTTGCCGACGACGTACTGCCAGACCAGATCATTGGCACGCAGGAACGAAAAGACGTTCGCCAGCTCCTGGCCCTTGAGCACGCCGCCCTTGCCTATCGCCGCCTCGCGCGCCGCCACGCTGGCCTCATCCACGAGACAGCCGAGCTCGCCGGCATCGGCGAAGTCGAGCAGCGTCGTCATCAGCGTCAGGCTGGCGACCGGGTCTTCGCCGCGTGCTCGCGCCACTGCCAGCGCGGAAGTCAGCAAGGTGCCGCCGACGCAGAAGCCGAGCACATTGGGCTTCTTCACCCGCGTCACCGAGCGCACCACGTCGAGTGCGGTCAACGGCCCCTTGTCGAGGTAATCGTCCCAAGTGTAATGGCCACCGGTGTCGGGCCGCGGATTGCGCCACGATACGAGGAACACGGTGAAGCCCTGCTCGACGATGAAGCGCACCAGGGAGTTCTCCGGCTGGAGATCCATGATGTAGAACTTGTTGATGCACGGCGGCACGATCAGCAGCGGCACCTGGGCGACCTTGGTCGTCAGCGGTGAGTACTGGATGAGCTGCATCAGCTCGTTCTCGTAGATCACCGAGCCGGGCGTCAGCGCGAGATTTCGACCGATCTCGAAGGCCGCGTCGTCGGTCATCGAGATGCGCCCCTTCTCGAGGTCGGCGAGCAGGTTCTGCACCCCCTTCGAAATGCTCTCGCCCTTGGTCTCGAGGGCGGTCTTTATGAATTCAGGGTTGGTTGCGGCGAAGTTGGACGGCGACAGGGCGTCGACATACTGCCGCGCCAGGAACTGCACTCGGGACTTCGCCCGACCGTCGGCCATCGGCACCGCGTCGGCCACCTGCTTGATGAAGCCGGCGTTGAGAAGATAGGCCTGGCGCACGTAATCGAACACCGGGCTCTCGGTCCATGCCGGCGACGAGAAACGCCTGTCGCCCGGCTCGGGCTCGACGACAGGCTCGGACCGGCTGCCCGGCGCGCGGCCCAGCATCGACGACCAGAGCGCGGCATGCTTCTCCGCAAATGCCTTTTGCATCGCAACAAATTCTTCGCTTTCCGGCATCGGAACCTTGGCCGCCGCCACGCCCGAAGAGTCCTGAATGGCGACGTTTTGACGCGCGATCGCGTCGAAGAAGTTCTGCGCCATCGCCTGGCCGGCCAGAAACATGGCCTGCATTCCTGCCGCAGACTGTTTCCCGTCTGAATCGGACATCCACTCCTCCCTGCCGGGCACCCGCTCACCGCTCACGCGCGCGAGTGCTCCTTGTCTGTGCACCGTCGCCAACAGCCAGCGGCCGGCTGCCGGTAGAATCGGCGGCATGTATGTGATTGCAATCGCCTGGATCTATGTCGCCCTGCTCGCCGCGATTACCGAGACCACGGTCGTAGGCGGCGTGCTGACCTTCGTCTTCTATGGTCTCGCCCCGCTGGCGCTCGTGCTGTGGCTGTTCGGCACCCCCGATCGACGCAGGCGACAGCGCAGTCGCGAGGCCGACGAGGGCCTCAACGATAGAGCCGAATCGGACGGCGATCAATAGCCAGCGCGCCCGCTCGATGCAGGCTGCGTATGCCGTGGTGCAACATCAGGGCCGTATCCAGACCAGCGAGGCGAAGCGCCCGGTGACGCCGTCGCGGCGATAGGAATAGAACCGGGCCGATTCGGCGTAGGTGCACGAGCCCCCACCATGGACGCGGTCGACGCCCGCACTCGCAAGCCTGCGCCGCGCAAGGCCGAAAAGGTCGGCCATCCACTTTCCGGACCGCGCGCCGCGCGCGAAGCACTGGGCCGCAGCGCCGTCGCCGTCGACGAATGCGGCACGAACCTCGTCGCCGACCTCGAACGCCGCCGGCCCGATTGCCGGCCCCAGCCAGGCAAGGACACGATGCCCCGGCACCCCCATGCGCGCCACCGTCGCCTCGAGCACGCCGGCCGCGAGACCGCGCCACCCGGCATGGGCGGCGGCCACCACCGTACCCGCATCGTCGCAAAACAGCACCGGCAGGCAGTCGGCTGTCAGTACGGCACACACCCGCCCCGGCGTGCGCGCCAAGGCCGCGTCGGCCACCGGCACGCCAGTCGCCGTATCCGCATCCGCCACGGCATTGCCGTGGACCTGCGACAACCACACGGGCTCGCCCGGCAGGAGTTCGCGCAGACGCGCCCTATTGGCCGCCACTGCGGCCGGCGAATCGCCCACATGCTCGCCGAGGTTGAAACTGTCCCATGGCGGCGAACTCGCGCCGCCGGCGCGGGTACTGACGAGGGCCCGCACATTCGGCGGTGCAGGCCAGTCGGGAACGATCAGTCCGGATGGCGTCATGCGGCCCGACCTCCCAGCGCGCGCAACAGGTCGGCAAAGTCCTGGGCGATCGGCACGGTCCAGCTCATGTCCTCGCCGCTCACCGGATGCACCAGGCCGAGCCGGAAGGCGTGCAGGGCCTGTCGCGAAAAGGTGTCGAGTCGCGGATCGGCGCTGCGTCGCGGTCCATAGACCGGATCGCCGACCAGGGGATGGCCGATGTGCGCCATATGCACCCGGATCTGGTGCGTGCGCCCCGTTTCCAGCCGGCACTCGACCAGGGTCGCGCCCTCGAAGCGCTCGCGCACCGTGTAGTGCGTGAGCGCCGGCCGGCCACCCGGCACCACGGCCATGCGCGTGCGATGCTGTGGATGTCGCCCGATCGCCGCGTCGACCACGCCAGCGGCGGCGACGCGACCCTGCACGAGTGCGAGGTAATGCCGCCTCACGGTACGTGCCTGCAACTGGCGCACGAGATCGGTCTGCGCCTCCAGCGTCTTCGCCACCACCAGCAGGCCGCTCGTTTCCTTGTCCAGGCGATGGACGATGCCGGCGCGCGGCACCCCGGCCAGCGCCGGCGCATGGTGCAGCAGCGCATTGAGCAGCGTACCGCTCCAGTTTCCGCTGCCGGGGTGCACGACAAGGCCTGCCGGCTTGTCGATGACGAGCAGGCAGTCGTCCTCGAACACCACCTGCAGGGGAATGTCCTCCGGCAACTCGGCCGCCGCCTCCGGCGCAGGCGCGGCGTCGACCTCGACCCGTTCGCCGCCCCAGACCTTGTGGCGCGCATCGGGCGAGCGGCCGTCCATCCGGATGCGGCCATCCTTCAGCCAGCCCTGCAGCCGGCTGCGCGAGTGCTCCGGAAACAGCCGTGCAAGCGCCTGATCGAGCCTGAGTCCGGCGAGATCGGCCGGAATCGTCAGCGTCACGCTCGGGACGGGTGCGCTCGCTGCTATATAATCGCCGGGTTCATTCACGCGAGTTTTTTCGATGGCCAGGTTCACCCTTGGAAGTTTAGCGGGAAATGCGGCGCTCATTGGTGCGCTGCTCCTCGGCGGCTGCGGCCTGCTGCCCGAGCAGGTCGACGAGACTGCCGGCTGGAACGCGCAGCGGCTCTACGCCGAAGCCAAGACCTCGATGAGCGAGGCCGGCTACGATCGCGCCATCCAGATGTTCGAGAAGCTCGAGGCGCGCTACCCGTATGGCCGCTACGCCCAGCAGGCGCAGATCGAGGTCGCCTATGCCTACTACCGGCAGGGCGAGCAGGCGCTGGCGCTGGCAGCGGCAGACCGCTTCATCAAGCTGCACCCCAATCACCCGAACGTCGACTACGTCTATTACCTCAAGGGCCTGGTCAACTTCAACGAGGAACTCGGCCTGCTCGCCGGCCTGTCGCGGCAGGATCTGTCCGAGCGCGACCCCAAGGGCGCCCGTGAAGCCTTCGACAGCTTCCGCGAACTCGTCACGCGCTTCCCGGAAAGCCGCTATGCCGACGATTCGCGCGCGCGCATGCAGTACCTGGTGAACTCGCTCGCCGCGCACGAGGTGCACGTGGCGCGTTACTACTACAATCGCGGCGCCTACGTGGCCACGATCAATCGCGCCCAGACTGCGGTGACGAACTTCCCCGGGGCGCCGGCCAACGAGGAGGCGCTGTTCCTGCTCGTGAAGAGCTACGATGCCCTGGGCATGACCCGTTTGCGCGACGATGCCGACCGCGTGATGCGCGCGAACTTCCCCGGCAGCGTCTACTTTGCCGGCGGCCCGAAGGACGATCGTCCCTGGTGGCAACTCTGGTAGGGGCCACCGGCCACGACGGCATCGATGGGCGAAAGGCGCTCCCTGGTGGGCGCCTTTTTATATCCTGCAGCGGCAGGCGCTCTCGCCGCCTCACGACGGGAACGAGATGAAGACTCCGGCCGACACGACGAAGGCGCCCTCCACCATGGCACCGCTGCGCGACCCGGTGTTCCGCATGCTGTGGCTTGCGTGGCTCGCCGCCAACGTCACGATGTGGATGAACGAGGTCGCGTCGGCCTGGCTGATGACCTCGCTCACCGACAGCGTGATGATGGTCGCCCTGGTGCAGGCGGCCTCGACCCTCCCGGTGTTCGTCCTCGGCCTGCCCAGCGGCGCCCTCGCCGACATCGTGGACCGTCGTCGCTACTTCGCGATCACTCAGCTGTGGGTCGCCGCGGTGGCGATGGTGCTCGGCCTCCTCGCCATGAGCGGCGGCCTCACGGCCCCGCTGCTGCTGGCGCTGACTTTTGCCAATGGCATCGGCATGGCGATGCGCTGGCCGGTGTTCGCTGCGATCGTCCCCGAAGTCGTGCCGCGCGAGGACCTGTCGGCGGCGCTGGCCCTCAATGGCATCGCCATGAACATGTCGCGCATCGTCGGCCCGGTGGTGGCGGGCGCCCTGCTCGCCAGTGCCGGCAGCCAGTACGTGTTCCTGCTCAACGCGGTCCTGTCGATCGTGGCCTTCAGCCTCATTCTGCGCTGGCGCTCGGAACCGAAGGTGAGCGCCCTGCCCGGCGAGCGCTTCTTCGGCGCGATGCGCGTCGGCCTGCAGCACGTCCTGCAATCGCCCCGGATGCGCGTGGTGCTGTTCCGCATCTTCGCCTTCTTCCTGCAGTCGAGCGCCCTGCTTGCCCTGTTGCCGCTCATCGCCCGCGACATGCCCGGCGGCGGCGCCACCACCTTCACCGCACTCCTGGCGGCGATGGGCGGGGGTGCGATCTTCGCCGCCCTCTACCTGCCGCGCATCCGTCGCGGCCTCGGCCGCGACGCCTTGGTGCGCTGGGGCACCTGCGTTCATGCCGTGGCAGCCGTGCTGGTGGCGCTTGCGCCCAATGTCTGGCTCGCCATCCCGGCCAGCGCGCTGGCCGGGATGGCGTGGATCTCCACCGCGAATTCGCTCACCCTCGCCGCGCAGATGGCCCTGCCCAACTGGGTGCGCGCGCGCGGGATGTCGATCTACCAGATGGCATTGATGGGCGGCAGCGCGGTCGGCGCGGCAACCTGGGGCTATGTCGCCAGCCTCAACACCGTCACCCTGAGCATCGTCGCGGCATCGATCGCGGGCCCGCTGGTGCTGCTGGTGACGCATCGCCTGAGCGTCGGCGGCGGCCTCGACGAGGACATGACGCCGGCGCGCCCGGCCTCGAGCGTCGCGGAGCCGGTGATCGACATCGAGCCGAACGAAGGTCCGGTCATGGTCACCGTCGAGTACCTCATCGACCCGGCGCAGGCGCGCGCCTTCAACGCCGTCATGCAGGAGACTCGCCGCGCCCGGCTGCGTCAGGGCGCCCTGTCCTGGGGCCTGTTCCGCGACACCACGCTGCCCGGGCGCTACATCGAGTACTTCCTCGACGAGAACTGGATCGAGCACCAGCGCCGCCTGGAGCGATTCACCGCCGCCGACGTCGGCCTGCGCGAAAGGCGCCTGGCCTTCCATGTCCGCGACGACGAACCCCTCGTGCGGCGCTACGTGGCCGAGCAGATGCGCCAGCGCGCGGCGCCCGCCACGCCGGGCTGAGCCACGGGTCCCGCCCCGCCACCACGCTGGTCGCGCGGGCCCGGAAACAGAAACGCCGGCTTGCGCCGGCGTTTTCTCGTGCGTGGCTGGATCAGGCCTTGGCCTTGTACTCCTGGCGATAGCGATGCAGCAGCGGCTCGGTGTAGCCGCTGGGCTGCGCGCAGCCTTCGAAGATCAGCGCGCGCGCCGCCTGGAACGCCACCGAGCCATCGTAGTCGGCCGCCATCGGGCGATACAGCGGGTCGCCTGCGTTCTGGCCATCGACCACCTTCGCCATGCGGCGCAGCGTCTCCTCGACCTGCTCGGCCGGAACCACGCCGTGGCGCAGCCAGTTGGCGATGTGCTGGCTGGAGATGCGCAGCGTGGCGCGGTCTTCCATCAGGCCGACGTCGTTGATGTCCGGCACCTTCGAGCAACCCACGCCCTGCTCGACCCAGCGTACGACATAGCCGAGGATGCCCTGGCAGTTGTTGTCCAGCTCCTGCTGGCGCTCGGCGTCGCTCCATTCCGCCTTTGCCACCACCGGGACCGTCAGCAGGCGCTGAAGCAGGTCGTCGCGCTCGGCATTCAGGTCGATCTTCTCCAGTTCCTGCTGGACCGCCGCGACGTTGACCTGGTGGTAATGCAGGGCATGCAGCACCGCGGCGGTGGGCGACGGCACCCAGGCGGTGTTGGCGCCCGCCTTCGGGTGGCCGATCTTCTGCTCGAGCATCGCCGCCATCAGGTCGGGCATGGCCCACATGCCCTTGCCGATCTGCGCCTTGCCGCGCAGCCCGCAGGCCAGGCCGACGAGCACGTTGTTGCGCTCGTACGCCTGGATCCACGCGCTGTTCTTCATGTCGCCCTTGCGCATCATCGGGCCCGCTTCCATGGCGGTGTGCATCTCGTCGCCCGTGCGGTCGAGGAAGCCGGTGTTGATGAACACCACCCGGTCGCTGGCCGCGGCGATGCAGGCCTTGAGGTTCACGCTGGTGCGGCGCTCCTCGTCCATGATGCCGACCTTGAGCGTATTGCGCGGCAGGCCGACCACGTCCTCGATGCGGCCGAACAGTTCGCAGGCAAAGGCCACCTCGGCCGGCCCGTGCATCTTCGGCTTGACGATGTACACGCTGCCGGTGCGCGAGTTGCCCTTGCGCTCGCGGTCGTGGAAGGCGATCAGGCCGGTCAGCACACCGTCCATGATGCCCTCGGGCACCTCGTTGCCGGCCTCGTCGAGGATGGCCGGGTTGGTCATCAGGTGGCCGACGTTGCGGATGAACAGCAGTGCGCGCCCGTGCAGGCGCAGGCCGGAGCCGTCCGCTGCGGTGTATTCGCGGTCGGCGTTGAGCCGGCGGGTGATCGACTTGCCGCCCTTCTCCATCTCCTCGGTCAGCGTGCCCTTCATCAGGCCGAGCCAGTTGCGATAGACCAGCACCTTGTCCTCGGCATCGACCGCGGCCACCGAATCCTCGCAGTCCATGATCGTCGTCAGCGCGGCTTCCATCAGCAGGTCGTTCACGCCGGCAGCGTCGGTCTTGCCGATGGCGCCGTTACGATCGATCTGGACTTCGATGTGCAGGCCGTTGTTCTTCAGCAGCACGGCCTTGGGCGTCGCGGCATCGCCCTGATAGCCGACGAACTTCTCCGGCTGCTTCAGGCCGACCGTGTTGCCGTTCTTGAGCGTGACCTGCAACGCGCCACCGACGACCGCGTAGGCAGCGGCCTCGGTGTGGGAGGGGCCGGCCAGCGGCGCGGCTTCGTCGAGCAGGGCGCGCGCGAACGCGATCACCTTTTCGCCGCGGATCGGGTTGTAGCCCTTGCCGCGCGCGGCGCCGCCGAGGTCGCTGATGGCGTCGGTGCCGTAGAGCGCGTCGTAGAGCGAGCCCCAACGCGCATTGGCGGCGTTGAGCGCGTAGCGTGCGTTCATGACCGGCACCACCAGCTGCGGACCGGCCTGCGAAGTGATCTCGGTGTCGACGTTGGCCGTCGCCACCTCTACCGAATCCGGCTGAGGCTGCAGGTAGCCGATGGATTCGAGGAAGGCGCGGTACGCCGGCATGTCGGCGATCGGACCGGGGTGGGCGCGATGCCAGGCATCGAGCTCGGCCTGCAGACGGTCGCGCTCGGCCAGCAGGGCCCGGTTCTTCGGTGCCAGGTCGTGTACCAGTGCGTCGAAGCCCTTCCAGAACGCGGCGACATCGACGCCGGTGCCCGGCAGGGCTTCTTGTTCGATGAATTGCTTCAATTCGGCAGCAACCTGGAGGCGCTGACAGTTCACTCGTTCAGTCATGGCTCGGACTCTCTGGACTCGTCTGTGGGAACCGCTCGACGCACGCGGCGCGGGAACCCGCGAGGATGCTTCCGAATCGCGCCCGGGTCAAGACTGCGGAGCCTGATGTCTTCTATAAGACGCGCAGAATCACCGCCGCAGAAGGCGCCGGGCGCGGGTCCGGTGACCGGCGCCCGTCAAAGCTGCGCCCGACGCGCTTGCCGATCTCCTTCAGCCTGCCGTCACGCGCTCGACGAAAGCAGTCGCCGCGTCGATGACCGCCTCGGGCTGGTCCTTGTGCGGCGAGTGGCGGCAGTCGGCCAGCTTGCACAGCTCCACGTCCCGCGCCTGCGCCGCGATGCGATCGATCTGCTCCATGGTGGCGTACTCGTCGTCCTCGCCCTGGATCGCCAGCACCGGCACCGCGATGCGCGGCAGGTAGGCCTCGATGTTCCAGCTGCGAAAGTCCCGGTGCAGCCAGATGTCGTTCCAGGCCCTGAAGACGGCATCGGCGTCGTCGTGGTGCCTGGCGAGGCGGGCGCGCAGCGGGGTGTCCCGGTACGCGCGCCCGGCCTCGGCAATCGCCGCCACCGTCACGTCCTCGACCATCACATGCGGCGCCATCACGATGACGCCCGTCAATGGCGTATCGGTGCCGCCGGCGCAAAGCAGCGAGATCGAACCGCCGTCGGAATGCCCGAACAGGATCGGCCGCTCCAGTTCCAGGGCGGACAGCAGGGCCGGCAGCACGACCAGGCCCTCTTCGTGCAGGTAGCGCACGCCGCGCGGCAGCCGCGCCGGCGCCGAGCGGCCGTAGCCCGCACGCGAGTAGACAATCGCCTCGCACCCGGTGGCGTCGGCGACCCGCTGCGGGAAATCGCGCCACATCGAGATCGAACCGAGGCCCTCGTGCAGGAACACGATGGCCGGTGCACCTTCGCGTGCGTGGGCCGAGCGCAGGCGGACGTATTCGAGCCGGCTGCCGTCGATGCTTAAAGTCTTCATTCGATCTCCTTGACGTCGACAGGATAGCGGCTCGATGTGCCGACCGCCCGGGCTGCGCTGGACATCGACTCGTCGGCGGCTCCTTCGCCGTCGGTGAATTCCGACAACAGATCCCGGTGCAAGCCCCGAAGCCAGCGGTTGCCGGGGTCGTTGTGCTGGCGTTCGTGCCAGTGCTGCTTTACCGAGTAGTCGGGCAGCGGGAACGGAACCGGATAGGTACGGAAATGCCCGCGCCCGGCGAGCATCTCGCCCAGCCTCGTCGGGATCGTGATCAGCAGGTCGGTATGCTCGACGACGAAGGCTGCACCGAGGAAGTTCGGGATGCGCAGCGCCACGCGCCGGTTGATGCCCTGGCGCGCCAGTTCGCGGTCGATGATCAGGTGGCCGGTGCCCGAGGTCGTCACCACCGCATGTTCCTCGGCCTCGAACTGCGCCAGCGTGAGTGTTCCGCAGATGCGCGGATGCTCGGCGCTTGCCATGCACACGTAATGCTGGCGAAACAGCGCCTGCTGGTAGAAGCCGGCCTCGAGCTGGGGCATGAAGCCGAGCGCCACATCCACCTCCCCCGCTTCGAGCAGGCGCCCGGTCTCCGGCGACAGGTTGACCACGTCGATATGCACCCGCGGCGCGACTTCGCGCAAGCGCTCCAGCAAGCCCGGCAGCAGCACCAGCTGCGAGATGTCGGTCATCGCGATGCAGAAGCTGCGCTCGACCGTGGCGGGATCGAACACCGTGCGATAGCCCGAGGCCAGCGCGAGCGCATCGATCGCGGCGCGCACCGGCTGGATCAGTTCCTGTCCCAGCGGCGTCGGTGCCATCCCGTTCGAGGTGCGCACGAACAGCGGGTCGTCGAAATGCGCTCTCAGCTTGCCCAGCGCAATGCTGACCGCCGGCTGCCCGAGGCCGAGTTCGTCCGCCGCACGACTCACGCTGGCGGTCTTGTAGATCGCGTCGAAGACGTTCAGCAGGCGGGGATCGAGGCTCTCCATGCCGACAATATTATTCGAATTTCGAATGAAATGTATCTCCATCAGCTCATGGACCGAATTGATACCACTCGGTAGATTGCGTCCATCGAATCCCGTTTTTTTGATCCAGATCAAAACCGGACCCACCAGGAGACAAGCACATGCAGCAGCTCGGCACCCTCGAAGAACTGCCCGCGGAATACCGCGCCGCCCTCGCCACGCAGAACCTGGTACCCCTGTGGCCCAGCCTGCGCGGCGTCCTGCCGCCGGGCAAGCCCGGCCCGCGCACCCGCCCCACGCAGTGGTCCTACACCGCCCTGCGCCCGTTGCTGCTGCAGGCCGGCGAGCTCACCCCGATGGAGAAGGCCGAACGCCGCGTGCTGGTGCTGGCCAACCCGGGCCACGGACTGGAGAAGATGCAGGCCAGCTCGTCGATCTACCTCGGCATGCAGTTGCTGCTGCCGGGCGAGTGGGCGCCGTCCCACAAGCACACGCCCAACGCCGTGCGCATCATCGTCGAAGGCACCGGCGCCTACACGACAGTCGACGGTGAGAAGTGCCCGATGGTGCGCGGCGACCTGATCCTGACGCCGAGCGGCATGTGGCACGAGCATGGCCACGACGGCACGGAGCCGGTGATGTGGCTCGACATCCTCGACCTGCCGCTGGTGTATTACATGGAGGCTTCCTACGTCACCGAGGGCGAAGCCCAGGCCGTCACCATCGAGGCCGGCGAGCGGAGCTTCCGGCACGGCGGCCTCGTCCCTTCGCCGGTGTTCTCCCGCGGCGCCAGCCGCTACCCGATGCTGCGCTATCCGTGGGCCGAAGCGCGCGCCGCGCTGCTGACCCTGGCCGACACCCAGCCGGAGATCGAGGCCGTGCAGGTCACCTACGTCAATCCGGAAACGGGCGCCGACTGCCAGAACATCCTCGGCTACTCGGCGCTGATGCTGCGCCCGGGCGAGGCGCTGAACCTGCCCGCGCGCTCGCCGGCCATGGTGTTCCACCTCATCGAGGGCGGGGCCGACATCGGCATCGACGGCACGCGATTCAGCCTCGCCGAGGCAGACACCTGCTGCGCCCCGGGCTACACGCCGGTGACGCTGAAGAACCGCTCGGCCGACCAGCCGGCCTTCGTCTTCATCGCCGACGAGAGCCCGCTTCACAAGAAACTCGGCGTCTATGAAGTGCGCGCCTGAATCGCACGTCCACCATCCCAGAGCATTCCCCAATCGGAGAAAGACGACATGACACAAGCCAACTACCTGTGGAACCCGCCCGCGGTCCACTCCCTCGCGGTGCGCGACAGCAGCGCCCGCCTGCCGGTCAACCGCATCTTCTGCGTCGGCCGCAACTACCACGCCCACGCGGTGGAGATGGGCCGCCCGGTCGACAAGGCGACGATGAGCCCGTTCTACTTCCTGAAGGATGCCTCCACCCTGGTCGAGTCGGGCGCCACCGTGCCCTACCCGGCCGGCACCGGGGACTACCATTTCGAGATGGAGCTTGTGGTGGTGATCGGCAAGCCCGGCTTTCGCGTCGCCGAAGCCGACGCCGCCGGCCTGATCTACGGCTACGCCGCCGGCCTCGACATGACCCGCCGCGACCTGCAACTGGTTGCACGCGAGCAGGGCCGGCCGTGGGACCTGGGCAAGAACTTCGAGAAGTCGGCGATCTGCACCGACGTCGTACCGGCCGACGGGCTCGGCGTACTGGAAAGGGGCGCCATCGCGCTCGCGGTCAATGGCGAGACGAAGCAGAGCTCGGACCTCTCCAAGCTGATCTGGGATCTGCGCGAGCTCATCGCCGACCTGTCGAAGTTCTATCACCTGCAACCGGGCGACCTGATCTACACGGGCACCCCGGAAGGCGTCGGCGCGGTGAGGCCGGGTGACCGGATCACCGGCCACGTCGATGGCGTCGGCGACATCGCGCTGACCGTCGGCGACCCCGAGTAAGCACGCGCGCAAGCTCCGCGGGCGCACCCATCGTCCTGAACGCCGTTCCCGTTCAGTCCGTGGCGTCAGGCCCTGGTTCGCCCGCAATCAGGAAAATCCACCTCAAGACGAGGAGACAGACATGACCCAGCAACTTCCCATCATCGTCGCCGGCGGCGGCATCGGCGGCCTGGCCGCGGCACTGGCCCTGGTGCGCCAGGGTTTCGCGGTCAAGGTGCTCGAGCAGGCCGCCGAGATCGGCGAGATCGGTGCCGGCATCCAGCTCGGCCCCAACGCCTTCTATGCCTTCGACGCCCTCGGCATCGGCGACAAGGCCCGCAGCCGCTCCGTGCTGACCGACGAGATGGTGATGCACGACGCCATCGACGAGACCCTGGTCGGCCGCATCCCCACCGGCAAGGCCTTTCTCGAGCGCTTCGGCAATCCCTACGCCGTCATTCACCGCGCCGACGTGCATATGTCGCTGCTCGAAGGAGCGCAGGAAAGCGGCAGCGTCGAAGTACTCACCTCGACCCACGTCGAGCGCGTCGAACAGGATGAAGCCGGCGTCACCGTCTTCGACCAGAACGGCAAGGTGCACAAGGGCCTTGCCCTGATCGGTGCCGACGGCGTGAAGTCGGTCGTGCGTCAGCAGTTCGTCGGCGACAGCGCCCGCGTCTCGGGCCACGTCGTCTATCGCGCAGTGGTCGACAAAGCCGACTTCCCCGAGACGCTGCGGTGGAACGCGGCGAGCATCTGGGTCGGGCCCAACTGCCACCTGGTGCACTATCCACTGCGCGGCGGCGAGCAGTACAACGTGGTCGTGACCTTCCACTCCCGCGACAAGGAGGAGTGGAGCGTGACCGAGGGCAGCAAGGAAGAGGTCGAGAGCTACTTCCAGGGCATCTGTCCGAAGGCGCGCCAGCTCATCGAACTGCCCAAGAGCTGGAAGCGCTGGGCGACCGCCGACCGCGACCCGATCGAGCAGTTCGTATATGGCCGCGTCGTGCTGCTCGGCGACGCCGCCCACCCGCCGCTGCAGTACCTGGCGCAGGGCGCGTGCATGGCGCTCGAAGATGCGGTGACGCTCGGCGAGGCCCTGCGGGTCAATGACAACGATTTCGGCAAGGCCTTCGATCTCTACGAGCGCTCGCGCGTCGCCCGCACCGCCCGCATCGTGCTGTCGGCACGCGAGATGGGCCGCATCTTCCATGCCAAGGGTGTCGAGCGCCTGGTGCGCAACGACCTGTGGAAGGGCCGCACGGCCGAGCGCTTCTACGACGCCATGGAGTGGCTGTACGGCTGGAACGTGGGCAACTGCCTGGCACAGGACTGATCGGGGGGTGACGATGAAGCTCCACAACTTCTTCCGCAGCGGTACCTCGCATCGCCTGCGCATCGCCCTCAACCTCAAGGGCATCGCCTACGAGTACGTGCCGGTCGACCTGCGCACCGAAGAGCACCTCGGTGCAGCCTTCAAGGCGCTCAACCCGCAGCAACTGGTGCCTGCCCTGGTCGACGGCGAGCTCACGCTGATCCAGTCGCCGGCCATCATCGAATGGCTGGAGGAGCGCCACCCGACGCCGGCGCTGCTGCCCTCGAACACCGAGGACCGCGCGCGGGTTCGGGCCATGGCGGCCATCGTCGGCTGCGACATCCACCCGATCAACAACCGCCGCATCCTCGAGTACCTGCGCAACACGCTCGGCTGCGACGAGGCGGCGGTGCTGGCCTGGTGCAACACCTGGATCACGGCCGGTTTCGAGGCACTGGAGACGATGCTCGCGGCCGATGGCGAGCGCGGCGACTTCTGCTTCGGCGGCACACCCACGCTGGCCGACGTCTACCTGGTGCCTCAGGTCGAGAGCGCGCGCCGGTTCGAGGTCGATCTCACGCCCTACCCGAACATCGTCGCGATCGACGCCGCCTGCGCAGAGCTCGACGCCTTCCGCCGCGCCGCCCCGCGCGTGCAGCCCGATGCCCCGGCCACGGCCCCACGCTGACGACGGGCAATGCCCACCAGGAACCAAGGAGACAAACATGAAGATCCGTCAATCCGCCCTCGCAGCCCTCGCCGCCCTCGCCCTCTCCGCAGCGGCCCAGGCCGAAGAGGTCGTGCTCAAGGTCGCGCACTTCCTGCCACCGATGTCGACGATGCACGCCAAGGTCATCGAACCCTGGTGCGAGAAGATCGGAGCCGAGTCCAATGGCAAGCTCAAGTGCCAGATCTACCCGGCGATGCAGCTCGGCGGCACGCCGCCCCAACTGCTGAACCAGGCGCGCGACGGCATCGCCGACATCGTGTGGACCCTGCCCGGCTACACGCCCGGGCGCTTCCCGGCCTCCGAAGTGTTCGAGCTCCCCTTCATCACCACCACCCACGAGGCCTCGTCGCGCGCGATGTGGGACTTCGTCGAAAAGAACGCGATGAGCGAGTTCAAGGGGGTCAAACCGCTCGCCGTGTGGGTCAATGGCCCCAACGTGCTGCATTTCCGCGACAAGCAGGTCAGCACGCTGGAAGGGCTCAAGGGCATGAAGGTGCGCGCGCCATCGCGCCTTAGCAACTCGCTCCTCGGCGCCCTCGGTGCCACGCCGGTCGGCATGCCGGTGCCGCAGATGCCCGAAGCCTTGTCCAAGGGCGTCATCGAAGGCGCGCTGATCCCCTGGGAGGTCGTGCCGGCGACCAAGACCCAGGAGCTGACCAGGTTCCATGCCGAACTGGGCAGCGAGCGGGCGATGACCACCGCTACCATGATCTACGTCATGAACAAGCGGAAGTACGACAGCCTGTCGCCGGCGCTGAAGAAGGTCATCGACGACAACAGCGGACGCGAGTTCTCGGCGTGGGTGGCGGCGCAGCACGTGCAGGCCGATGCGGCGGGACGCGAGGTGACGGCCGCCGCCGGCAACACGATCTACACGATCCCTGCCGCCGAGATGGCCAAGTGGGAGGCAGCCGCCAACGCGGTCATCGACGAGTGGGTCAAGGACACACCGGACGGCAAGCGGCTCCATGACGAAGCCGTGGCCCTGGTGAAGAAGTATTCCAACTAGGCAGGCAGGAGGACGGCGCAGTCGATGCGCGCGGTCCTCCGGAGAGGCATCTGCGCAGCGTAATTCGTTATTAGCTAACGCATTTACTTCTCCCAAATTTTGGACTAGGATTTGGGCGACCTCGGCAGGAAGTCGCTCGCCTGGTCGCCACACGCACTCGCGGCGTGGGCAACCCCCAATAACGAGAAGGAAGGAGAGACACCAATGGCCGAAGCCATGGAAATTCGCGCCGTCCCCGCCGCGGGGCCGGTCGGCAGGACGATCGAATGGGTCTGCGCCGCGATGGCAGTGCTGGCCGGACTGATGTTCTGCGCCGAGGCGGTGATGTCGGTGGTGAGCGTCGTGGGCCGCGCCGCCTTCGGCATGCCGGTGCAGGGCGACTACGAGCTGGTGCAGAT
>JBFGUQ010000004.1:0-18617 GCA_041565515.1 Rhodocyclaceae bacterium
GATCTTCACCTGGCGCGACACCGCCTTCGCCAGCGTGTCGGTGGTCATGATCGCGTGCGCGGCATCGAACCAGCCATCGACGCGCAGATCGTCGATCGCCTTCGGCAACCCGGCCACCAGGCGCTCTACCGGCAGCGGCTCGAGAATCACCCCGGTGGAAAACGGCAGCACCTGCTCCGCTGCAACCCCGAGCGCCCGGCCCAGCGCCTCGCAGGTGGCGCGGGCACTGGCCAGCCCCGGCTCGCCGGTGCCGGCGTTGGCGACCCCGGTGTTGATCACCAGCGCACGGATGTCGCCGCTCTCCAGGTGGGCCTTGCACAGCTGCACCGGCGCGGCGCAGAAGCGGTTCCTGGTGAACACGCCGGCGACGCGGCTGCCGGCCGGCAGCGAGATCACGGTCAGGTCTCGGCGATTGGCCTTGCGGATCCCGGCCTCGGCCACGCCCAGCCGGACGCCGGCAACGGGATAAAGATCAGCGGGTTTCGGGGTGCTCAGATTGACGGCCATGCGGATCTCCGGAAAGGGGGCGGGCCGGACGGCAGATCGCCGCCCGGCATCGGCTTCGACGTGAGCGCGAATGATAGCGGATTCGGGCCTCGCAGGCGTTTTCGGCCCGGCGGTTCACCGCTGCGTTAGGTCTTTTGGGTGTAACGCTGGCGATACACCCAAGGTTTTCGTTTGATATGCGATCGATCGGCAACCAGGCCTGCGATTCGAACGTGTTTGTCAAAACTGCCAGCAAGAGCGCCGTGCCACCCCTGTAACAAAACTTGACACATCGGCGCGCTCGGCGGCGGCCGTGGGTACGTCCACATAACCCTCGACCACTCGCACCACCCGATGCGGAAAGGGATCTGGCAAACATGGCACGGCTATTGCGGTGGTGACTTCGCAGAGCCCTGCGCGTCGCACGGTTCTCGTTTCAATCAGCGGAGGAAGCCATGAGACAGAGTGTGTTAGCCAGCGCAATCGCGCTCGCATTCAGTGTCGGTTTTGCCACGCAGGCGATGGCGAACCCAACAGTCAACAACGATGGGAACAGGAACAACCAGACCGCCGAGGCGAACTCGGATCAGAGTAACGGAGGCCATGCGGCGAACGAGTACAGCAAGGTCAAGGTGGACAACAGCAACAATTCCGATAACTCGGACAACCGGTCCGACGACTCCAATCAGAACAATAATTCGAGCGCGGGTAACAATCGCGACAACAGCGGCTACGCGAAGGCGAAGGACGACGGCAACGCAGCCGCCAACAACGGCGCGAGCGCGACGAGCAACTACGCGCAAGACAACTCGGATAACAGCGACAACAGCTCGGCGAAGGCGAAGGACAAGGGCAATGCAGCCGCGAACAACGGCTCGACCGCGACGAGCAACTACGCGGTGGACAAGTCGGACAACAGTGACAACTCCGACAACAGCGACAACAGCTGGGCCAAGGCCAAGGACCACGGCGCGGCAGCCAACAACGGCTCGAGCGCCTCGACCAGCGTGATGGACTCGTGGAACACGACCAAGGCGATCGCGATGTCGAAGCTGGAAGGCACGGTTTCCGGCATCAGCGTGCACGGCCTGGGCAACAAGGCATGGAATTACGGTAACGCCAATGGCGGCGATGGCGGCGTAGGCGGTGACGGCTACGGCGGCAAGGGCAAGGCCTATGGCGGCAGCGGCGGCAGCGGCGGCAGCGGCAGCGGCGGTGATGGCGGCAATGGCGGCAACAGCGGCAACGGCGGCGATGGCGGCAACAGCGGCCATGCCGGCAACGGCGGCGGGGCCGGCAGCGGCGGCGATGGCGGCTCGGGTGGCAACGCCACGAACGGCAGCGCGACCGCCGGCGACTCCAGCAATGGCAGCGCCAGGATCGGTGACGCGACGGCCGGCGACGGCGGCAATGGCGGCAAGGCGAAGGACGCCTCGGGCGCGAACGGCGGCGATGCGACTTCGAACAGCGGCATGGCGAAGGCCTATGACAAGGCCTACTCCGGCGACGGCACCGGCAGCGGCGCTGACGGCACCGGCAATGGTGGCGCCGCTACCGGCGACGGCGGCAAGGGCTACGGCGACGGCGGCAAGGGCTACGGCACTGCAACCGGCAGCGTAGGCTACACCGAGTCCGACAGCGATGCTGGCAAAGCCTATACGAGCAGCGGTAGTGCTGATGGCGACAGCGGCAAGGCCTGGGCTGGCGACGCGAGCTCCACGGCGACCGCCAACGCGCGCGGCCGCGGCGACGATACAGCCAGGGCCAACAACGCCGACACCCACTCCGATGCCAGCGGCACCGGCGGCGCGGGCGGCACGGCTGGCGGTGATAGCGCTACTGGCGGTGCATCCGGTACGGCGACTGCGACCGGCGGCTCGACTACCGACACGGCCAACGCCACAGGCGGCGCAGGCACCGGCTCCGGCGGCGCAGGCACGGCCACCGGCGGCGCGGCCAGCGGCACAGGCGGCGCAGGCACCGGCACAGGCGGTATGGCGGCCTCGGGCGGCGCGGCAGGCACGTCCGGAAACGCCAACTCGCAAGGCGGCGCAGGCGGCCAGGCGACCAACACCGCAGGTGCGGGCGGCGCGGGTGGCGACGCCACCAACGGCGACGCCACCAACGGCGGTGCCTCGAGCCAGGCGACCAACGGCAGCGCGACCGCTGGTAACGGCGCGGTCGGCGCCCAAGGCGGCCAGGGTGGCGCAGGCGGCCAGGCGGCTGCAGGCGGCGCAGGCGCGGCGAGCGGCCAGGGTGGTGCAGGCGGTGCCGGCGCGACTGGCAATGGCGGTGCCGGCGGCACGGGCGAAGGCGGTATGGCCTCGGGTGGTGTCGGCAACGGCGCGACCGGCGGTGCCGGTGGAGCAGGCGGCATGAACCACGTCGATGCAGGCACGTTCGACATGTCGAACAGCCTCAACGGCAGTCTGTCGAACTCCGCAGGCATCACGATGGTGGTGCAAAACACCGGCATCGGTGCCTTGGTGCAGCAGAGCGCCAACGTGCAAGCCAACCTGCATCTGGGTAGGTAAGCAGGCCTTGTGCTCGGGACACGGGCGGCGACCGCGTCGTCCGTGTCCCGAAGCCGCGACCGGCGGAGGAGGCAAGCTATGAAATCCTCAATATCAATGATCGTTCTGGGCGTTGCCCTGGCGATGGGTTTCGCAAGCCCGCGCGCCGCGCAGGCAGAGGAAGCGCCTGCGGCGGCGACCGAGGAAAGGCTTCAACTGGGCAAGACGGTCGACTTGGCCGAATTGGATGGGCAGCGTGGCGGGGCGGACGTGCAGTTGGGCGAGATCCGCGCAGTCGGCACCGTCAGCGAAGTGCAGGCATACGACCTCGTCACCGGACACAATATCGTGTCGGACGGCGCGCTTGCGGGCGCGAAAGGCATGCCGATGCTGATTCAGAATTCGGGCAACGGCGTACTGATCCAGAACACCACGATTCTCAACGTTCAAGTGAAGTAACGGGCGACGGTCATGAACGCCCGAACGCTTCGACATCTTCTCTTTTCCGCCGTGGTCGCAACCTCTGGGTTGGGAACCACGGCGACGCTTGCAGACGATCTGCGCCTGGTAGCGCCCCTGGGGGGTAGCCTGACCGTGCCGACCGTCAGCATGAAGGAGGCACGCTTCTCCGCCACCTTGCGCCAGCAATACGACTTCAGTTGCGGCTCCGCCGCGGTGGCGACCTTGTTGACCCATCACTACGGCTGGAAGGTGGATGAAGCCAGTGTCTTCCAGACCATGTTCGAGCATGGCAACCAGCCCAAGATACGCGCCGAGGGCTTCTCCATGCTGGACATGAAGCGCTACCTCGACAGCCGCGGCTTTGCCGCGAGCGGCGTGGAAGTCACGCTGGACGAACTGGCGAAGGCGAAGGTGCCGGCAATTGCGCTGATCAACGAAAACGGCTACGCCCACTTCGTCGTCATCAAGGGCCTGAGGGCGGACGACGTGCTCATCGGCGATCCCGCGATGGGAACACGTGTAATTTCGCGGAGCGACTTCCGCCGGTTCTGGATCAACAACGTCCTGTTGGTGGTCATGAACCGGACCGAACTCGCGCAATTCAACCGTGTCGACGACTGGCGCGTCCGTCCGCGAGCGCCGTTGCGCGCCGGACGGGACAACGACATTGCCGCCATGCACTCGCTTAGCAGGCGCAGCATGGTGGACTTCTGACGAGGGGACGAGCATGCGTACCAGCAAGCCCCTGCTTCTCGCCATACCGGCCATGCTGCTCGGTATCGGCGTTACCGAACTGACGGCATTCAGCCGCGCGGGCAGCGCGACATTGATCGGCCAGGGCTTCAAACCCGGCGTCTGCAGCATCGAACCACCGGCCGAGCTACTGGCCTTGGCGGACTGGCCGCTCGACAAGACCGGATGCGCGAGCGGCATGCCGGCGAAGCCGCCGGTGATCGAGGCGCGCATCCGATCGGTGAGCGACATACTGGCCGGCGGCGGCGCGCACGATGGAGAATTCTCCGGTTTGACGCGCGGGCGAGCACCTGTCGTGAGCGCCGAGGTTGTGCCGGTCGCGGACATTCTCGCAGGACCCACCGAGGCACTTGCCCTCGCGATCGCAGCACCACGGCAAATCGAGGAAGCCTCGCTAGAGGCTCTGGGCGAGTACTCAGCAACCGGGCCGACTTCGCATGGCGAGGCCGCAAACGACGCGAACGAGTACGCGTCCGCAGCCCGCGACATTCTCGCGGCCGGTCAATCGCTCGGCGAAACCCGGCTACAACACGTCGCTCGCGACGCGCAATATGGCGATCTGGGCGGAACGCCGGCGAGGGATTCAGACGCTGAGGATTTCGCTCTGCCGCCCGCACTGCTCGCGTCGGCATCGGTCGACCCGGCCAAGCTCGATTCGCTCAGGGGCGGCTTCACCCTGCCCAACGGCTTGCAGTTGAGCATCGGCATCGAGCGTGCCGTGATGATCAACGGTGTTCTGCAAAGCACGACCGTTCTTCGCGTGGTCGACATCGGTGCGGTAGCCATCACGCCACCCACGGCACCGACGATCACGCCACCCACGGCACCGACGATCACGCCACCCACGGCACCGACGATCACGCCACCCACGGCACCGACGATCGTCGCACCCACGGCACCGAACATCACCCCACCGGATGGGCCGGCGATTTCGCCGCCGGCGGTTGTCGCGCCCGTGGCGCCATCGGTCGCGCCACCCGCTGCTCCGGCCGTTACGCCACCGGCTGCACCGGTTCTTACGCCACCGGTTGGGCCCGCCATCGCCGCACCCGCGGCGCCAGTGATCACGCCACCCACGGCACCCGCGGCACCGACAATCACTCCACCGACCGGGCCGGTGATTGCAGGGCCAGCGGCGCCAACGATTGCCGCAACGACCTCACCTTCGGCGCCCGTCCTGGTCTTGCAGCCTGGCAGTAATGCCGCCCCGTCACTGCCAGCCGGGACGACGGTTGCGGTGATTCAGAACGGCCCGAATAACTCAGTCACTACCGCGCTGAACTCGGCCTCGCTCGCCACGGTCATTCAAAATTCACTGGACAATCAGAAGGTTCAGGTCGTCACGACCGTCGACGCCAAGGTCAATAGCGCCGAAGTCCTGCATGGCATTCGCATGCAGCAGTCCTTGCAGGATGCATTGAACCGCTCGTCGATGCAGCGCTGATCTTCTTGCGTCGCATCGACGAGCAGAGCCCGGGCCATTGCCTGCTTAGAGCGAGAACGGCATCCGTAGCGTAAGGTTCAGGTCAGGGGTGTCCCGGGTGACCCCGACGCCAACCGAAAGGTTGAGCGTCCTCTGCGGATTGAGCTTGTACGAATAGCCAAGCAGGAGGGTACCCAGTTGCACCCGGGGCGTACTCTCCGCCTTGCTGCCGTCGAGCAGGTTCGTGGCCTTAGTCCTGCCCACCGAGAGATGGTCGTAGCCGATACTGAAGGAAGAACGCTCGTTCAGTGCGAGGCCCATCCCGAAGTTGAAGCCGATCACGCCGCCTGGCTGAATCTTCGCATACGCGGCGGCGAGGGGATCCGCATCGACCACGTTCGGCACCACATTCGAGCGTTCGAAGCTGTACTGGTAGCTGATGCCGCCGAAGAACACGGCCGGATCGGATGGAATCAATACCGTCAGCCCGGGCGTCAGGGAGTAGAAGCCCGAACCGGTCGGCA
The DNA here is from genome assembly GCA_041565515.1 of Rhodocyclaceae bacterium. GTDB lineage: Bacteria > Pseudomonadota > Gammaproteobacteria > Burkholderiales > Rhodocyclaceae > Thauera. The sequence goes on from JBFGUQ010000004.1 coordinate 6,162, forward strand.
ACTCGGCCTGCCGACCGAAGCGCGCGCCCTCGGCGGTAAAGCTCGTGGCGACTTCGAAGGGATCCTTGCCGGTGCGGGACTTCAGGCGCATGGAGGCAATGTAGTAGGGCGAGTCGCCGCCGCCGTCGTTGAGTTGATAGCGTCCGATGAGTTCCACGTCGCCGATGCCCTTGCCATCGACGTTCTGGTACACGTCCCGCTGCGTCTCGGAGTCGAGGATCTCTCTGCCGCGAACGTCGTCGTAGCGATAGACGTAGGGCAGGCGCGCCTCGAGCTCGAATCGATTCGTGATGCCCCGGCGAAAGGCCAGGGTGCCGGTGAGGGAGTTCGATTTCACATTGCGGACATCGATCAGGCCGATGAGGATTGCCGGAATAATCGTGTAACCGACCAGCGCGATCCGGTCTGCAGACGAATACGAATACTGCAGCGAGGGCTCAATGATCCATTTGCCCGGCGCCGTCAGCACGCCCGGCTGCTCGAAGATCGGCGCCACCTCTGGCGGCCGGTCGCGGGCCGCCGGCGCCTGGCCGACGGGCTTCGCGGGCTCCGCCTGCGCTAGCTGCGGCGCCGCCTCGGCTGCAGGTGGCGTATTGCCCCGCGCACGTCGATTCAGGTCGACCGAACGACGCAGCTCGATGAGCGCCGCCTGCTGGCGGTCGAGCTCGCGCTGCAGCATCTCGATCTGTCGCGTCTGCGCATCCATCTTCTGCCGCACGGCCTCGTCGTCGGCCGATGCGGGTCCGTCGTCGGCGGCGAGGGCCGTGCCCCCCATCGCCGCAAGCAGCAAGCCCGCCAGCGGCGGCGCGATTGATCGGGTGGCGCGGGTTTTGCGCATCGTATTCCCTCCCTTGTCGACAAACGAAGAACCGCCGCTGGGGCGGTTACAGAATGATCTTAAGGCGGTCGATCAGGCGGTACAGCGTGACCCGCGAGACGCCGAGCTGACGAGCGGTTTCGGAGACGTTGTTCTGGTATTTGCGAAGACTCGACTCTATCACTTCGCGCTCGACAGTTGTGCGCACCTCATCCAGTGTGGGTGTGGCGTCCGGCGTCACGCCCGCCAGGCCGAGATCCGCGGCGCTGATGAGCCGGTTCTCGCTCATGATCATCGCATGCTGGACGCGGTTGATGAGCTCGCGCACATTGCCCGGCCACTCGTATTCGACCATCGACCGCAGCGCCTCGGCACTGAAGCCGCGCACCTGCGAACTCTTCTGCTCACGGTTGTCGTCGAAGATCTTCCGCGCCAGCAGCGGGATGTCTTCGCCGCGCTCGCGCAGGGGCGGAACCTTCAGATGCACGACATTGAGCCGGTAGAACAGGTCTTCGCGGAACCTGCCTTCGGCCACGGCGCGCTCCAGGTCCACATGGGTGGCGGCGATGACGCGCACGTCGACCCTGACGCGCTCGGTCGAGCCGACACGGGTCACCGTCTTCTCCTGCAGGAAGCGCAGCAGGCTCGCCTGCAGGTCGAGCGGCAGGTCGCCGATCTCGTCGAGGAACAAGACGCCGTGGTCCGCGGCCTCGATGCTGCCGATCTTGCGCTGGACCGCGCCGGTAAAGGCGCCGCGCTCGTAGCCGAAGAGCTCGGAATGAATGAGGCTGGGCGGAATCGCGCCGCAGTTCATGGCGATGAAGGGCCCCTTCCTGCGCGCGGAATGCTGGTGGATCGCCCGCGAAACGAGTTCCTTGCCCGTGCCGGACTCGCCGCCGATCAGCACCGGCGCCTCGACGCTCACGATCTTCTCGATCTGCCGATACAGCTGGAGCATCTTCGTGCTCGTGCCAGTCATGCCGAATCGGCCGGATTCACCGGCCTTCTCCTCGCTCTCGCGACAGAAGACCGCCTTGCCGTGGGCGTGGCCGAGCGTCATCAGCAGGAGTTCGGCCTGCAGCGGCAGCGAGTGGAAGTCGTTGAAGTTCCTGAGCAGGACGGGAGTGATCTTTTCGCTGCGCAACAGGCCCTCGTCGAGCAATGCGATCCACTCGATGTCATGCCGTGCCAGCAGGTTTTCGAGCTCCGCCTGTGGCCACTCGAGCGAGCGATCGAAGGCAACGAGTCCGATCAGGGGCGGCTCGCTGGCGAGCGCCTTGCGCGCCGCATCGATGGTCGACACGACCTGAAATTCCCAGCCGGGCAGGGCGAGCGCTTCCAGTTCGGCCGAGATCAGCCCCGACCGATCGAGCACCAGGCCTTTGCGCTTCGAGATCAACACGGACGCTCCCCGGTCGAACCACCCGGACCGAAAGATCGCCGCATTTCATTGCATCCAGTCATGCGCCCTCCCCTTTTTCAAGCGTTTTGGCACGCGTCACTGCCTGTCGGGCAGCTGCTTCCCGTGGACAGCAGCCCCGCAACATGAACATCCCTACTACTCAAAATAGACCACGGTAAGCATATTGGTCGTGACGGATGTCACGTATGCCCGGCAAGGACGGGTCGCTGAAAAGGGGAATTGCAACAGCATGTTAGGATGCGAAAAAGCCCCACGCAACATCCGGTTCGGGTGAAGGAGGACAAGAAAAAAGCCGCAAGGGGCGGCCCCCTGCGGCTTCGTTTCGATTGCCCGGCATGAGGCAGCGGGCGTCGCACGCCCCATGCCCCGCGGCGCGGCTTTCTCAGCTCAGCTTGCCATGGCAATGCTTGTATTTCTTGCCGGAACCGCAGGGGCAGGGATCGTTGCGCCCGACCTTCGGCCCCTCGTTTACGATCGGCTGTGCAGCGCCCGCCTCCTTGGTCGCGGCCGCCCCGAGGGCCTCGTCGTAGTCCGCATGGTGGTACTGCACGTTCTCCACCTCCGGCGGCGCCTCGGCCTCCTCGAGTTGCGCTTCGGTGCGGATCTGCACCGTCATCAGCAGCTTCGTGACATCGGCCCGCACGGCGTCGAGCAGCGTCTCGAACAATTCGAACGCTTCCCGCTTGTATTCCTGCTTGGGGTTCTTCTGCGCGTAGCCGCGCAGGTGGATGCCCTGGCGCAGGTGATCGAGCGCCGCCAGGTGCTCACGCCAGTGGGTGTCGAGGCTCTGCAGCATCACGTTGCGCTCGAACTGGTGCCAGGCGGCGGGATCGACCATCGCCAGCTTGGCCGCATAGGCCTCCTCGCCGGCGTCGATGATGCGCTTGAGAATTGCCTCGTCGTCCAGGCTCGGCTCGGCCTTGATCCATTCGCCCACCTCTAGCTTGAGCTGGCATTCGGCCGCCAGCGCCTGCTCGAGGCCGGCGACCTCCCACTGCTCCTCCACGCTCTCGAGCGGCACATAGCGGCGGAACAAGTCGTGCAGCACGCCCTGGCGCATCGCCCGGATGGTGTCGGAGATGTCCTCGCTGACGAGCAGCTCGTTGCGCTGCTGGTAGATGACCTTGCGCTGGTCGTTGGAAACGTCGTCGTATTCCAGGAGCTGCTTGCGGATGTCGAAGTTGCGCTGCTCGACCTTGCGCTGGGCGGACTCGAGCGAGCGCGTCACCATCGCATGCTCGATGGCCTCGCCCTCGGGCATCTTCAGCCGCACCATGATCGCGTTCAGGCGCTCGCCGGCGAAGATCTTCATCAGCGGGTCTTCGAGCGAGAGGTAGAAGCGGCTCGAGCCGGGGTCGCCCTGACGACCGGACCGGCCGCGCAGCTGGTTGTCGATGCGGCGCGATTCGTGCCGCTCGGTACCGATGATGTGAAGGCCGCCCGCGTCCAGCACCTTCTGGTGCACTGCCTGCCACGCCTCGCGCAGGGCCGCGATCTTCGCTTCCTTTTCGGAGGCCGGGACGCTGTCGTCCGCGCGCACGGCCTCGACCGGCGTCTCGATGTTGCCGCCCAGCACGATGTCGGTACCGCGACCGGCCATGTTGGTGGCGATCGTCACCACGCCGGGGCGGCCAGCCTGGGCGACGATCTGCGCCTCGCTCTCGTGCTGCTTGGCATTGAGCACCTGGTGCTCGATCTTCGCCTTCTTCAGCACCTCGGAGAGGAACTCGTTGGTCTCGATCGAGGTCGTGCCCACCAGCACCGGCTGGCCACGCTCGACGCAGCTGCGGATGTCCTCGATCACCGCGTCCCACTTCTCCTTCGCCGTGCGGTAGACCTTGTCGTTCTCGTCCCTGCGCATCATCGGCCGGTTGGTGGGGATGACGACGGTTTCGAGCCCGTAGATGGAGTGGAACTCGAAGGCTTCCGTGTCGGCCGTGCCGGTCATGCCGGCGAGCTTGCCGTACATGCGGAAGTAGTTCTGGAAGGTGATCGAGGCCAGGGTCTGGTTCTCGGCCTGGATGCGGACGCCCTCCTTCGCCTCCACCGCCTGGTGCAGGCCGTCCGACCAGCGCCGGCCGGGCATGAGGCGGCCGGTGAACTCGTCGACGATGATGACCTCGCCGTTCTGCACCACGTAGTGCTGGTCCTTGTGGTACAAGGCATGCGCCCGCAGGGCGGCGTAGAGGTGATGCACGAGCAGGATGTTGGCCGGCTCGTACAGGCCGCCGCCCTCGGCCAGCAGCCCCATGCGGACCAGGATCTGCTCCGCCGATTCGTGGCCGTCCTCGGTCAGCAGCACCTGGTGCGCCTTGAGGTCCACCGTGTAGTCGCCCGGCACGGTGACGTCTTCGCCCTCGCCCTCCTGGCGCTTGAGCATCGGCGCGACCTGGTTCATCTTCAGGTAGAGGTCGGTGTGATCCTCGGCCTGGCCCGAGATGATCAGCGGCGTACGCGCCTCGTCGATCAGGATCGAATCGACCTCGTCGACGATGGCGAAGTGGAGCCCGCGCTGCACGCGCTCGCCAGCGCTGTACACCATGTTGTCGCGCAGGTAGTCGAAGCCGAATTCGTTGTTCGTGCCGTAGGTGATGTCCGAGGCATACGCCGCCTGCTTCTCCGCGTGCGCCATGCGCGACAGGTTGCAGCCGGTGGTCAGCCCGAGGAAGCCGTAGATCCGGCCCATCCACTCGGCATCGCGGCTGGCGAGGTAGTCGTTGACCGTGATCACGTGCACGCCCTTGCCGGACAGCGCATTGAGGTAGGCGGGAAGCGTCGCCACCAGGGTCTTGCCCTCGCCGGTGCGCATCTCCGCGATCTTGCCGTTGTGCAGCACCATGCCGCCGATCAGCTGGACGTCGAAGTGGCGCATGCCATGCACACGCTTGCCGGCCTCGCGCACCACCGCGAAGGCTTCGGGCAGGAGCGCATCGAGGGCTTCGCCGTCCGCCACGCGCTGCCTGAACTCGACCGTCTTGGCACGCAGCGCCTCGTCGGAGAGGGCAGAGATTTCCGGCTCGAGCGCGTTGATTCTGCGCACGGTCTGGGAGTACTGGCGGATCAGACGCTCGTTGCGACTACCGAATAATTTCTTGAGCAGACCGGAGATCATGTTGGGCTTCGACGTCGATTCGGCAAAGGCGCGAGTTTATCATGGCGGACTGTGCCACCCTATGACGGATCACATCCGTCGCGCGCCATGTCCCAGCTCCTCCATCGCTATCTCGCCAGCGGCGACGCGCTCGCCCGGCTGCAGGACCACGCCGCCCGCTTGCGCCGCCTGCAGGGCGCCCTGGAGAGCGGGCTGCCGGCGCAGCTCGCGTCGCAGTGCCAGGTCGCCAACCTCAAGGACGGAACCCTGGTGATCGCCGCCCGCGGCGGCGCCGTCGCGGTGCGGCTCAAGCAGATGACGCCGAGCCTGATCGAGCACTTCGCGCGCGCCGGACACCCGCTGCAGGGAATCAGGGTCAAGGTGGCGACGCCGGAGCAGACCGAGTGGCGGCGCCCGCCCACCGAACGCCACATCTCGCCCGACGCCAAGGCGACGCTGGCAGACTTCGCCGCCACGCTGCCGGCGGACTCGCCGCTGAGGGCGTCGCTGGAGCGGCTCGTGCGCCGGGGCCGCGACTAGTGCAGGGACCTGATCAACCGATCGGCACCATCACGCGCTCGAGCGCGAACAGCGCCAGGATGGCGAGGATGAGCACCAGTGCAACGCGAAACGCCTTCCACGCCCACACCCGGTAGCGCGCATCGCCGGTAAGGATCCACAACACCAGCGAGCCACCGATGCCGAGCACGGCAAGCAGGCCGAGAATTCGCAGGATCAGCACGGCGCCAAGCTCCCCCTCAGACGGGCATGCCTGAAGCACCGGGGCACAGGACCGTCACCCCGCGTCAGGCGGCGAGCGCCGCCGGCGCGAACTGGTGGGCGACTGCGGCCGGCGTGGCCGAGGGCTTGTCGAAGCTGACGATCTCCCACGCCTCGCGATCCTCCAGCAGCACCCGCAGCACCTGGTTGTTGAGGGCATGACCGCCCTTGTGCGCCGAATAGGCCGCGAGCAGGGGATGGCCGCACAGGTAGAGATCGCCGATCGCATCGAGCACCTTGTGCTTGACGAACTCGTCGGCGTAGCGAAGCCCCTCGCTGTTGAGCACGCGGTATTCGTCCATCACGATCGCGTTCTCCAGGCTGCCGCCCAGCGCGAGGCCGTTCGCGCGCATGAACTCGACGTCCTGCATGAAGCCGAAGGTGCGCGCGCGGGCGACGTCGCGGATGTAGGAATGCTCGGCGAAGTCGATCGTCACCGCCGTCGAGGTGCTGTCGATCGCCGGATGATTGAAGACGATGGAAAAGCTCAGGCGGTAACCGTCGTAGGGTTCGAGACGGACCCACTTGTCGCCCTCGACATATTCCACCGTCTTCTTCACCCGCAGGAAGCGCTTCGGCGTGACCTGCTCCTCGATGCCCGCGGACTGGAGCAGGAACACGAAGGGCCCCGAACTGCCGTCGAGGATCGGGATCTCGGGCGCGTCGACGTCGACATGCAGGTTGTCGATGCCGAGGCCGGCGAGCGCCGACATCAGGTGCTCGACGGTGCCGACCTTGTGGCCGCCCCGCTCCAGACCCGAGCACATGCGCGTATCGCACACGGAGTAGGGATCGGCAGGCAGCGTCAGCGGCGGATCGAGGTCGACACGATGAAAGACGATTCCGGTATCGGGCGCCGCGGGACGCAACACCAGATTCACCTTGCGCCCACCGTGGAGTCCCACGCCGGTGGCCTTGACGACGGATTTGAGCGTACGCTGCCTGATCATTTTTCGGATTCCTCTTTCACGCCAGGAGTTTATCACGGGGCCCGACGCGGCCATGGCTATCGCCGCGATACCCCGGGCCTGTTGCGCAAGCGAATGTTGCTGCGCTGCAACCCGCCGCGGCCCCAGGCGATCCGCGCCCCCGCGGCGGCGACCGGAGCGCCACGCCCAAACGCTCGCCCGGATATTGCGGCGCCTGCGAACGCACGATCGGTGAACCGAAAACGGGCACCAAGCGCGGACCGGAGGCGGCGGCCCGAGCACAGGTACCCGTGTTTCAATGCGGCGCCGCGCCGGCGCCACGGTGATGCGGTCAGTCGGCCTGGCGGCGCAGGAAGGCCGGGATGTCGTAGGTGCCGACCCCGCTGGTGCTCATCGCCTCCACCGTGGTGCGACGACCGCTGCGCATCACCGCCGGCACGTCGAGGTTCTGCATGTCGACGCCGCTGCCCGGACCGTAGGTGCCCGTGCCCTGCACCACCTGCATCACCGGCTGGCGGGCCGAGCGCGGGGCGCCGAGGCCGGTGGCGACGACGGTGATGCGGATGCGGTCTTCCATGTTCTCCTCGAACACGGTGCCGTACTTGACGAAGGCTTCCGGCGCGGCGAAGGCCTGTACCGTCTTCACCGCGTCGCGCACCTCCGACATCTTCAGCGACTTGCTGGCGGTGATGTTGATCAGCACGCAGCGCGCGCCCGACAGCTCGGTACCTTCGAGCAGCGGCGACACCGCGGCCTGCTCGGCGGCGATGCGAGCGCGGTCCATGCCGGCGGCTTCGGCCGAGCCCATCATGGCGCGGCCCATCTCGCCCATCGCGGTACGCACGTCCTGGAAATCGACGTTCACCAGGCCCGGCACGTTGATGATCTCGGCGATGCCGCCGACGGCCGAACGCAACACGTTGTCGGCCGAGCGGAAGCACTCCTCGAAGCCTGCATCGTCGCCGAAGACGTCGAGCAGCTTGTCGTTGAGCACGACGATCAGCGAATCGACGTGGCGCGTGAGCTCCTCGACGCCACTCTCGGCGACGCGGATGCGGTTCTCGAAGTCGAAGGGCTTGGTCACCACGGCCACGGTGAGGATGCCCAGCTCCTTGGCGATCTCGGCCACCACCGGCGCTGCGCCCGTGCCCGTGCCGCCACCCATCCCACCGGTGATGAAGACCATGTGCGAGCCTTCGAGCGCAGCGGCGATTTCCTCGCGCGATTCCTGCGCCGCCGCACGGCCGGCCTCGGGCTTGGAGCCCGCGCCCAGGCCGCTGGTGCCCAGCTGCAGCTTGCGCGGTGCCAGGCAGCGGCTCAGCGCCTGGGCGTCGGTATTGGCAGCGATGAACTGCACGCCCTGGACGCCCTCGCGGATCATGTGATCCACCGCATTGCCACCCGCACCGCCGACGCCGACGACCTTGATCACGGTCCCGGTCGGTTCCTTCTCGATGATTTCAAACATTTGCCTCGCCTCCTTGATTGACGCCCTGCTGCACAACGAACGCTGACCAGCCCTATTTAGTATTTGCTGCGAAGTCTACTACTAAATAACGGCTTGCGGACCAGCACCCATTCAAAATGACCGGACACCCTTGTCCGGTCAGAAATTCTTCTCGAACCACGACTTCATGCGCCCGAAGACCTGGCGCACGCCGCGCGTCTCGCGCGCCTGCTGCCCCCGCCGGCGCTGCGCCACGCCTTCGGTCACCAGCCCCATCGCGGTGGCGTAGCGCGGCTGGCACACCACATCGGCCAGGCCGCCGTCGTACATCGGCGCGCCGACGCGCACCGGCATGTGGAACACGTCCTCGCCCAGTTCGGCCATGCCGCGCATCACCGCGGAGCCGCCGGTGAGCACGATCCCCGACGACAGCAGCTCCTCGTAGCCGCTGCGGCGCAATTCGGCCTGGACCAGCTCGAACAACTCCGACACCCGCGGCTCGATCACGTCGGCCAGCGCCTGGCGCGACAGCTTGCGCGGCGGCCGGTCGCCGACGCCCGGCACCTCGATCATCTCCTCGGGGTCCGCCATCTGGTGCATCGCCACGCCCTGGCGGATCTTGATTTCCTCGGCCTCGGAGGTCGGCGTGCGCAGCGCCATCGCGATGTCGTTGGTGATCTGGTCGCCCGCGACCGGAATCACCGCCGTGTGGCGGATCGCGCCCTGGGTGAACACCGCGATGTCGGTGGTACCGCCGCCGATGTCGACCATGCACACGCCGAGTTCCTTCTCGTCCTCGGTGAGCACCGCGTAGCTCGACGCCAGCGGCTGCAGGATCAGGTCCATCACCTCCAGTCCGCAGCGGCGCACGCACTTGATCACGTTCTGCGCCGCCGACACCGCGCCGGTGACGATGTGCACCTTGACCTCCAGACGCACGCCGCTCATGCCGATCGGTTCGCGCACGCCGCCCTGGCCGTCGATGATGAATTCCTGCGTCAGGATGTGCAGGATCTGCTGCTCGGCCGGGATCGGCATCGCACGCGCCACCTCGATCACCCGCTCGACGTCGAGTGGCGTGACTTCCTTTTCCTTGATCGCCACCGTGCCGCTGGAGTTGAAGCTCTTGATGTGGCTGCCGGCGATGCCGGTGAAGACCTCGTGGATCTTGCAGTCGGCCATCAGCTCGACCTCCTGGATCACGCGCGAGATCGCATCCACCGTGGCCTCGATATTGACCACCACGCCGCGCTTGAGGCCGCTGGTGGGCTGGGTGCCCAGGCCGACGACGTTGAGGCGGCCGTCGGGGCGCACCTCGGCGACGATGCAGGTGACCTTCGCGGTGCCGATGTCGAGGCCGACGATCAGGTCCTTGTATTCCTTGCTCATTTCTTGCCCTTCGCTGGCGGGGTCGGCTGCAGCACTACGCCATCGGCCGGCGTCAGCGCGAACCCGCTCGGATAGCGGAGATCCGCCACGGTTATCGGTATGTCGATCTGCTCCTTCACCCAAGGCCAGGCGGCGATGAATCGCTCCAGGCGCTGGGCGAGCGGGGCTCTTTCCTGTTCGCGGCCGAGCACGATGACCAGGCCGTTGTCGAGCTCGAGCCGCCAGGCCTCGCGCGCGGACAGCGCCAGGCCGACGAGCTGCACGCCGAGCGGCTGCAGCATCTTCGAGAATTCACCGTAGCGCGCCAGCAGCCAGCCGGAGGTGCCCTGCGGCCCTTCGAACTGCGGCATCGCCGCGTTGCTCGCGGCGGTGAACACCTCGCCGTGACCATTGACCAGGCGCGCATCGCCGCTGTCGGAGATCGTCCAGTAGGCCACTGCCTGGTGCTCCTCCAGGCGCAGCTCGATCGCGTCGGGCCAGCGCCGGCGCACTTCGGCGTGCCGCACCCAGGGCAGCTTCTCGAAGGTCGTGCGCACGCTCTCGAGATCGACGGTGAAGAAGTTGCCGCGGATCGCCGTGCGTGCGACGTATTCGAGCTGGGCCTCGGTGACCTGCGCCGGCGGCGTCAGCACGACCAGCTCGCGCAGCGGAAACAGCGGCCGCGACACGAACCAGATCACCAGCGCCCAGCCCAGGCCGATCGCCGCAAACAGCATCAGCAGGTCCGAGGCGAGGTTGAGCAGCGCCGGGCGATGCCACACGCCGCTTTCGCGCTGCGCCCGTGCGCCGGCCCGCCCCTGGCGGGGCGTGGCAGCGGCGGGGCGGGCGCGCGTCTCAGCCAAGGCGGGCTCCTTCCAGGATCCGCAGGCACAGGGCCTCGAAGCTCATGCCCGCCACCCGCGCCGACATCGGCACGAGCGAATGGCCGGTCATGCCCGGCGAAGTGTTCATCTCGAGCAGATACGGGCGCCGATCGGCGGTCAGCATCAGGTCGGCGCGACCCCAGCCACGGCAGCCGAGCACCTGCGCGCTCTTCATCACCAGGGCCTGCAGCGCCGCTTCCTCGTCCGCCGGCAGGCCGCAGGGGCAGTCGTAGCGCGTGTCGTCGGTGAAATACTTGTTCTTGTAGTCGTAGTTGCCGCCCGGCGCGACGATTCGCACCAGCGGCAGCACACGGTCCTCGAGGAAGGGCGCGGTGAGCTCCTCGCCGGCGATGAACTCCTCGGCGATCACCAGGCTGTCGTAGCGCGCCGCAAGCTCCCAGGCCGCGCGCAATTGCGTGGCCTCGGTGACCTTGGTCGCGCCCATGCTCGAGCCTTCGTGCGCCGGCTTGACGAAGATCGGCAGGCCGAGATCGCGCACGACGGCATCCCAGTCGGTACCGGCCTCGAGGATGGCGTAGCGCGGCGTAGGCAAGCCGGCGGCGAGCCAGACCATCTTGGTGCGCCACTTGTCCATCGACAGGGCCGACGCCATCACGCCGCTGCCGGTATACGGGATGCCCATGAGTTCGAGCGCGCCCTGCACCGTGCCGTCCTCGCCGCCGCGTCCGTGCAGCGCGATGAAGACGCGGTCGAAACCTTCCTCCTTGAGCGCGTGCAGATCGCGCTCGGCGGGGTCGAAGGCGTGCGCATCCACGCCTGCGCCCTGCAGCGCGGCAAGCACCGCCCCGCCCGACATCAGCGACACCTCGCGCTCGGCCGACGAACCGCCGAACAGGACCGCAACCTTTCCGAACTGCTTGCTCACACTGCTTCCTCGTACTTGGCGAGCTTGCCCGGCACCGCGCCGATGCTGCCCGCCCCCATAGTGATCACCACGTCGCCATCGCGCGCGGCAGAGAGAATCGCCTTCGGCATGTCGCCGATCTCCTCGACGAATACCGGCTCGACCTGCCCGGCGACGCGCAGGGCCCTGGCCAGCGCCCGGCCGTCTGCCGCCACCAGCGGCGCCTCGCCAGCGGCATAGACCTCGGCCAGCAACAACGCATCCACTGTCGACAAGACCTTGACGAAGTCCTCGAAGCAGTCGCGGGTGCGGGTGTAGCGATGCGGCTGGAAGGCCAGCACCAGGCGACGCCCCGGGAAGGCACCGCGCGCGGCCGCGATCGTCGCCGCCATCTCCACCGGATGGTGGCCGTAGTCGTCCACCAGCGTGAAGCTGCCGCCCTGCCCCTCGGCCTGATCCTGCAACTGCACCTCGCCGTAGCGCTGGAAGCGCCGGCCCACGCCGTTGAATTCGGCCAGCGCCTTGATGATCGCGGCGTCGGGCACCTGCACCTCGGTCGCCACCGCGATGGCGGCCAGGGCGTTGAGCACGTTGTGCAGGCCCGGCAGGTTGAGCTCGATCGACAGCCGCGAGGTCGTGCCGTTCACCCGCACGACGTCGAACAGCATGCGCCCGCCGTCCGCGCGCACGTTCTCGGCGCGGATGTTGGCCGCCTCGGACAGGCCGTAGCGCACGATCTGCTTCGCCACCTGGGGGCTGATCTCGCGGACGTTCGGGTCGTCCTCGCACAGCACCGCGACACCATAGAAGGGCAGGCGCTGCAGGAAGTCGACGAAGGCCTGCTTGACCCGA
>JBFGUQ010000005.1:0-17450 GCA_041565515.1 Rhodocyclaceae bacterium
CGGCATCGCCTGCGCCGGTGGCGCCATCGGCGCGGCGCTCTACCCCGACGACGGCGAGGACGCCGACGCCCTGCTCAAGCACGCCGACCGCTCGATGTATCAGGACAAGTTCGGCCACCCCGGGACCGACACCCGCTGACCCTGCCGCCAGTTGTCCCCAAGCCTCGTGCATAGGGGGCGGGAGAAGCTGGGGATAAGGGGGTCAAGTCAATGATGCGAAAGGAAGTCGAACGACTGACTCAAACTTGGGCACGGGGCTCGGGTCCCGCGCTCAGGCCGATGAAAGGCTCGCTCGTCTCGGCCATTTCAGCCAGCTCCTGGTCCACTCGCGCCCGTCGGTGGCCCAGGGAATGAGGCTATGGACACGAAACGGACGACTTCCTGCCACGGCGCTGCGGCTCGGCCTGGCCTGAGAGTCTTCGCACCGATCGTGGCCGCGGCCAGATCTGCGGGCCGAGCCGCGGACGACAGGCCTCGCCGGCTCGATCAGCATGCTGTCAGGGTAGGTCCCGTACCCGCAGATACACCGGGAATCGCGGCAGGCCCGAGGCAGTCAATTCGCGATAGCGATACGTGACCTCGGCACCGAGCGGCGGCGGATGCTCGCGTTCGGCGTCGGAGAAGCCGGTGCCGAGGCGAAAGCGGCGGCCGTCGGCGGCCTCGACCTCGAGGGCGCCCAGCCTGCCGCTGTGCCGGCCCCGGCCGGCGACGTGGGCGACGACGCGGGCCTCGGCGTCGAGCCAGGGGGTGAGCTTGAGCACGGCATCGCTGCGCCCCGGCGTCCACTGGGCATCGGCCCGGTGCAGCATCAGGCCCTCGCCGCCCTGCGCCAGCACGGCATCGAAGCGCCGCTTCAGCGCTTCGCGGTCCGGGACGCGGATCTGCGCCACGGGCTCGAGCCAGGGCACGGCCGCCAGTGCGGCCAGCTCGCGCATGCGCACGACGCGCTCGCTGAAGGAGCCGGGCGCACCCGGCAGATCGAAGAGCATGTAGCGCACGTCGCGCCAGGCCGCGTCGTCGGCGGCATCGCGGCGCACGATGGCCGACAGCGCGTCGAAGCGCCCGCGCCCGAGCCACAATTCGCCGTCGAGCGGCTGTGGCGGAAGGGCGGCGAGAAACCATGCGGGCGCGGCGATCGGGCGGCCACTGCGAAATCGCAGGGCCTCGCCGTCCCAGTAGGCACGCACGCCGTCGAGCTTCTCGCTGATCCAGTAGGCGGCGGGATCGATGCCCGCGTGGTGGCGCGCGGCCAGCATCAGCGCCGGCGGCGAGGGGGCGCCGGATTGCGCGGCGGCGAGCGGCGCCAGGACGCAGACGAGGACCGGGATCAGCCTGCGCAGGCGGGCCGGAAATCGGGCGGGAGATCGGGCGGGAGATCGGGCGGGAGATCGGGCGGGAGATCGGGCGGGCATGGGTGGGCTCGGGCACGGTGGCACGGCCCGACCATAACCCATATGTCATTTTCAGGCCAGCCTCCGGCGGTGTCACCGGTGCGCATCGAAGGCAGGCCCGCCGTGCCGGGTCTGTCTCCCGAACTCGCGTTCGCTGGCGCGCCACGCCGGGCTCGCCTCATCGACCGACTCGGGCGGATAATGGCGCCCTCCCTCGCGCCCGATAGGCCAGCCAGCCCGTGCCCACCAGCCCGCCCGACGCACCCCTGCCCCCCGCCCTCCTGCTGCTCGGCCCCACCGCCAGCGGCAAGACCGCGAGCGCGCTCGCGCTGGCGCAGGCGCTGCCGGTCGAGATCGTCAGCGTCGATTCGGCCCTGGTCTATCGCGACATGGACATCGGCACCGCCAAGCCCAGCGCGGAGGAACTCGCGAGCTGCCCGCACCACCTCATCGACATCGTCTCGCCCGAGGACGCGTACTCCGCCGCACGCTTTCGCGCCGACGCGATCCGCCTGATGGGCGAGATCACCGCCCGCGGCCGCATCCCGCTGCTGGCGGGCGGCACCATGCTGTACTTCAAGGCGCTGCGCGACGGCCTGTCCGACCTGCCGCCGGCCGATGCCGCACTGCGCCGCGAGATCGACGAGGACGCGGCCACGCGCGGCTGGCCGGCACTGCACGCCGAACTCGCCGCGCTCGACCCCGAGGCCGCTGCGCGCCTGGAGCCGACCGACGCCCAGCGCATCCAGCGCGCGCTGGAGATCGTGCGCGTCACCGGCGCCCCGCTGGCACAGAGCTACGCCCGCCGCGAGGACGACACGCTGCCGTGCCGGCTGCTGCCGATCGCGCTTGCGCCCGCGGACCGCGGCGTGCTGCACCAGCGCATTGCCGAGCGTTTCGATGCGATGATTGCCGCCGGGCTGGTGGATGAGCTTCGCGCCCTGCGCGCGCGCTACCGGCTGGACCCTGGCATGCCGTCGATGCGCTGCGTCGGCTACCGGCAGGCCTGGGCGTTCCTGGACGGCGAGATCGACGCCGAGGCGCTGCGCTTCAAGGGCATCGCCGCCACCCGCCAGCTGGCCAAGCGCCAGCTGACCTGGCAGCGTCGGTTCCGCGACACCTGGGCGGGTTTCGTCGAACTCGACTGCCTGCGCCCGGACCTCGCCACCGCGGTGCGCGACGCGGCCTTGCGCCTGACCGGCGCCTGAACCAAAGACAAGAACCCGACCAACCCCAACGCAGAGGAACACACGACATGGATGAACAGATCATCGACGACGTCCGCCAATGGCTCGACGAGGTGGTCATCGGCCAGCAACTCTGCCCCTTCGCCGCCAAGCCTCGCGACGAGAATCGCGTGCGCATCGCGGTGAGCCACGCCACCGACGAGGAAGCCCTGCTCAAGGACTTGCAGGCCGAGCTCGAGCGCCTGTCCGACACCCCGGCGGCAGAGCTGGAGACGACCCTGCTCGCCATCCCCGACCTGCTCGAGGACTTCGAGGACTACAACGACTTCCTCGACCTGGTCGACATGTGGCTGGAGCAGTTCGGCTGGGAGGGCGAGATGCAGGTGGCGAGCTTCCACCCCCACTACCAGTTCGCCGACACCGAAGCCGACGACGCCGGCAACCTCACCAACCGCTCGCCCTGGCCGCTGCTGCACATCATCCGCGAGGAAAGCCTCGAGCAGGTGCTCGAGCACTACCCGGACGCCGAAGCCATCCCCGAGCGCAACATCGCGCGCATGCGGGCGCTCAGCGCCGAAGAGCGGCAGAGGCTGTTCCCCTATCTCTTCGGCTGAGGCGCGGGGCTGCCCACCCGCCATCTGGAGAAGCCATGTACGTACCGCCCCACTTCGAGGAATCGCGCGCCGAGGTCCTGCACGGATTCATCGCCCGGCACCCCTTCGGCGTGCTCGTCACCCACGGCGAGGCCGGCCTCGACGCCAACCATCTGCCGTTC
The DNA here is from genome assembly GCA_041565515.1 of Rhodocyclaceae bacterium. Classification (GTDB taxonomy): domain Bacteria; phylum Pseudomonadota; class Gammaproteobacteria; order Burkholderiales; family Rhodocyclaceae; genus Thauera. The sequence goes on from JBFGUQ010000005.1 coordinate 3,354, forward strand.
GACCTCGACCCGAAGGCCGGCGCCAGAGGCATCTTGCGGGCCCATGTCGCCCGCCCGAACCCGGTATGGCGTTCGCTTTCCGACGGCGACGAGGTGCTGGCGATCTTCCGGGCCGACGACGCCTACATCTCGCCGAACTGGTATCCGAGCAAGCATGAGACGCACAAGCAGGTGCCAACCTGGAACTACAGCGTCGTGCATGCCCACGGGAAGATCACCGTCCGCGACGACGAAGGCTTCGTTCGCGACCTGGTCGGGCAGTTGACCCGCACCCACGAAGCCGGCCAGCCCGTGCCCTGGCGCCTCGACGACGCGCCCGAGAATTATCTCGTCAGCATGATGAAGGCCATCGTCGGACTCGAGGTCGAGATCACCCGCCTGGTCGGAAAATTCAAGCTCAGCCAGAACCGCGAAACGCGCGACCGCCTGAGTGCCGCCGAGGCGCTTGAGAAGCAGGGCAAGGCAAGCATCGGCCAGGCAATGCTGGATTCCATGCGCTCGCCGGGCGCCTGAACGCAAGGCAGTACGGGGCCGCGCATGGCGCGTGAGCCGACCCCTCGCGGGGCCGTGCCGCCCGGTCCCTAGGGGACCGCGGCCCCTGCCTCGGCCGCCTGCGCCATGCGCTCGTGCCGCGCGAGCAGGGTGTAGACGGTAGGCACGACGAACAGGGTGAAGAAAGTGCCCAGCAGCAGACCGCCGACGATCACCCAGCCGATCTGCTGGCGACTCTCGGCGCCGGCGCCGGTGGCGAGCGCGAGCGGGATCGCGCCCAGCACCATCGCCCCGGTCGTCATCAGGATCGGGCGCAGGCGCAGCACCGCCGCGTCGATGACCGCCTCGCGCAGCGCCGCGCCGCGCTCGCGCAGCTGGTTGGCGAACTCGACGATGAGGATGCCGTGCTTGGTGATCAGGCCGACCAGGGTGACGAGGCCGATCTGGCTGTAGACGTTGAGGGTGCCGCCGGTGAGCCACAGCGCGGCGAGCGCGCCGGTCATCGACAGCGGCACCGTCAGCATGATGATGAAGGGGTCGCGGAAGCTCTCGAACTGCGCCGCCAGCACCAGGTAGATGAAGGCGAGCGAGAGCACGAAGGCGAGCGCCAGGCTGGCCGAGCTGCTGCGAAACTCGCGCGACTGACCGTCGTAGTCGGCGCCGTAGCCGGGCGGCAGGATGCGTGCGGCGGTGTCGTCCAGCCACGCCAGCGCCTCGCCGAGCGCGTAGCCGGGCGCGAGGTTGGCCGAGATCGTCACCGAGCGGCGCTGGCCGAAGTGGTTGAGCTCGCGCGGCGCGATCGACTCGCGCACCGTCACCAGGCTCGCCAGCGGGATCATGTCGCCGCCCTTGCCGCGCACGAAGATGTTGCTGATGTCGCGCGGATCGGCCCGGCTGGCGGCCTCGAGGCGGACGATCACGTCGTACTGCTCCGCGTCCTGCTTGTAGCGGGTGACCTGGCGGCCGCCGAGCATGGACTCGAGCGTGCGGCCGATGACGTCGACCGGCACGCCGAGATCGGCCGCGCGGTCGCGGTCGACATTCACGCTCAGCTCCGGCATGGTCAGCTTGAGGTCGGAGTCGGGCGACACGAAGCCCGGGTTGGCAGCCATCTCGTCGATGATCTGCCCGGTGTAGCGCGCCAGCGCCTCGTAGGAATCGGAACTCGACACCACGAAGCTCACCGGTCGCGAGCGCGAGCTCTGGCCGAAGGAACCAGGCAGCAGCGCGAACGCGTTCACGCCCGGGATCGCGCGCAGCTTCGGCTGCAGTTCGGCGGCGATCTCGCTGGCCTTGCGCGCGCGGGCGTCCCAGTCGGCGAAGCCGACGAAGGAAATGCCCTGCGACACCGTGGGGCTGCCGCTGATCACGAGGTAGCGATCGACCTCGGGCAGCCCGGCGTAGATCCCCTCGAGCGTGCGCGAATAGCGCGTCATGAACTCGAGGGTCGCCCCCTCCGGCCCGGTGAAGATGCCGACCACCCGGCCGCGGTCCTCGATCGGCGCGAGCTCGGTCTTGAGCTGACCGAGCAGCAGTACCGAGCTGCCGGCGACGACGACGAACACCACCATCACCAGCCAGCGCGCTTTCAGTGCGGCCGACAGCACTCGGCGATAAGCCTCGCCCATGCCGGAAAGAAAGCGCTCGATGCCGTTGTAGAGTGCTCCGTGCCGGCGCTCATGGCGCAGCAGCTTCGAGCACATCATCGGCGACAGCGTCAGCGCGACGAAGCCCGACACCAGCACCGCGCCGGCGAGCGTCAGCGCGAACTCGGTGAACAACTTGCCGGTGCGCCCCGTCATGAAGGCGACCGGCGCGTACACCGCGGCCAGCGTGATCGTCATCGCCACCACGGCGAATCCGATCTCGCGTGCGCCACGAAACGCCGCCGCCACCGGCTCCATGCCCTCCTCGATGTGGCGGTAGATGTTCTCGAGCACGACGATGGCGTCGTCCACGACGAGACCGATCGCCAGCACCAGCGCCAGCAGCGTAAGGGTGTTGATCGAGAAGCCGAACACGTACATCAGCGTGAACGCCCCCACCAGCGACACCGGGATGGTCACCAGCGGCACCAGCATCGCCCGCCAGTTGCGCAGGAAGAACAGGCACACCGCGGCCACCAGCAGCACCGCCTCCCAGATGGTGGCGAACACCGCCGCGATCGAGCGCTCGATGAACACCGTGGTGTCGTTGGCGATCGTCATCGACATGCCGGTCGGCAGCTCGGCCTCGAGGCGCGGCAGCAGTTCGTCGAGCCCACGCTTGAGATCGAGCGGGTTGGCAGTGGCCTGCTTGATGAGGCCGAGCGAGATCGCCGGCTTGCCCATGAAGCGCACCGAGGTGCGTTCGTTCTGCGCCGCCACCTCGACGCGGCCGATGTCGCGGATGCGCACAGGATAGCCGTCGGCGCTGGCCGGCTGACGCACGACGACGGCCTCGAACTGCGCCGGCTCGGCGAGGTCGGTGCGCGCGACGACCGCGAACTCGCGCTGCCGGCTCTCGATGCGGCCGGCCGGCAGCTCCACGTTCTGGCGCCGGATCGCGTCCTCGACGTCCTGCACCGTGAGGCCGTAGGCGGCGAGGCGGTCGCGGTCGAGCCAGATCCGCATCGAGTAGCGCCGCTCGCCGTAGACGCGGGCGTCGGCGGCACCGGGCAGGGTCTGCATGCGCGGCTTGATGATGCGGCTGGCGACGTCGCTCATCTCGAGCGGTGAATGGCGGTCGGACGAGAAGGCCACCCAGATGATCGGGCTGGCGTCGGCCTCGACCTTCGAGATGACCGGCTCGTCGACGTCGTCCGGCAGGCTCCGGCGCACCCGCGAGACGCGGTCGCGCACGTCGGCGGCGGCGCTGTCTGCATCGCGCTCGACGCGGAAGCGCACCGTGATCTGGCTGCGCTCCTGGCGGCTGATCGAGGACAGCACGTCCACCCCCTCGATGCCGGCGAGCGAGTCCTCCAGCGGCTTGGTCACCTGCGACTCGACGATCTCGGCGCTGGCGCCGGTGTAGGCGGTATCGACGGTGACGACCGGCTCGTCGATGTTGGGATACTCGCGCACCGTCAGGCGCGTATACGACATCAGCCCGACCAGCAGCACCATCAGCGACAGCACGGTGGCGAAGACCGGGCGCCGGATGCAGACATCGGAGATCAGCATCGCGGTCCTCCCGTCAGCGCGTCGCTTCCGCGGTCTGCGACGCCACCACCCTGACCCGCGCGCCATCGCGCAGCTTGAGCTGGCCGGCGGTCACCACCAAATCGCCGGGCGCGAGGCCGTCGACGATCTCGACCAGGCTGTCGCGGCGCACGCCCGTCACCACATCGACCCGCTTCGCGACCTCGTCCTCGACGCGATAGACGAAGCGCAGGTCTCCCGCCGCCGGAACCACGGCCTCCTCCGTCACCACCTTCACCGCGGCCCGCTCCTGCAGGATCAGGCGCACGCGCACGAACATGCCGGGGCGCAGGCGCGCGCCCTCGTTGGCCAGCTTCGCGCGCATCGCCACCGCCCGGCCCTGGGTATCGACAAGCGGGTCGATGGCGTGGACCCGCGCCGAGAAGGCCTCGCCCGCCAGTACGTCGCTCGTCACTTCCAGCGCCTGGCCGACACCGATGCGCCCCAGGTATTGCTCGGGCAGGCGAAAATCGACCTTCAGCGTGGCGATTTCCTCGAGGTTGATCAGCGTCTCGCCTTCCTTGATGTAGTCGCCGACGCTGACCCGCCGGATGCCGACGACGCCGCCGAAGGGCGCACGGATGCGGGTGCGCTCGAAGCGCGCCTCGGCCAGCGCGACCGCGGCGCGTGCCACTTCGAGCTGCGACAGCGCGGTGTCACGGCTGCTCTGGCTGACGAACTTGCGCGCGAACAAGTCCTCCGTACGGCGATGGTTGGATTCGGCCAGCTTCAGGTTTGCACGCGCCTGCTGCACTTCGGCGCGCTGCACCGCGGCGTCGAACTCGACCAGCACCGCGCCCTTCGACACCGTCTCGCCCTCGGCGAAGCGGATCGCCGCGACGCGCCCGGCAACCTCGGGTCGAAGGATCACGGATTCATTGGAAACCAGGGTGCCCACCGCGGTGACGTCGTCCGGCATCGACACCGTGCGCACAGGCTGCACCTCCACCGCCACCGGCACAGCCGGTGCCTTGCTGCCGGACGGGACCCCGCCCACCGCAGCCTCGACGGGCGACGCGGCCATGCGATTGGCGTACCAGGCATACCCGCCGAGCCCTGCCAGGCCGACAAGGCTCAGGACGAGTACCAGCGGACGACGCAGGGACATGGCGATCGGATCTCGGGCGGGTTCGTGGCTACAGGCGGTGTGCCGGGATTGTCACACATCGCAACCCGGATCAGTCGCGCAAGCCTGCTCGCAGGAAGCAGGCCAACGGACCATAGGCAGCGCGCGCCGCAGGCGAGTTCCCGCGGCCGCGAGAATCCCCTCGGGCTGCGGGCTTCGCCGGGCGGGGCAAGCGCCGGGCTCAGCCGCCCCGGCCGCCGGGCGGCGGCGCCCGCCGCGGCCTGCCGAACAGCGCGCGAAGCTCGTCCTTCGCAGCCTCGAGGCACGAACGCCGGCGCGCCGAGAGCTTGCGGCCGGCACGATTGATGTAGAAATTGAGCATCGACATGGCCGAGCGGAAGGGGTCCGCCTTGCGCCGCTCGCTGCGCTCGGCCGCGTCCTTGAGGGCCCGTGCGATCTCGCGCGGATCGTCGCGCGCGAAGACGCCGGTTTCGAGCTCGAGCGCCGAGCTCGTCTCGGTCACGCGCCGGGACCAGCGCCCGGCCGTGGCCGAGGACTCACGCGGTTTCGGTGCCTTCGCCATTGCTCAGGCCGGGTCGCGGCGTGTCGGCGATGCCGCCTCCCGATGCCTGGCGGCGAGCGCCGCCCATGGCTCGCGGCTGTCCGCCGCGGCCCCCCGCGGCTCGAGAGCAGGCATCTCGGCGCGTGCAAGCACCGCGCCGCCGGGGTCAGCGCGACGTCCGATCGGCGCCGCCTTCACCTTGCCCTTGTTGCCCGCCCATCCGGGCCTTTCTCGCCCTGACGAACAGCCTTGCGGCGGCGAGCACGTTCACAGCGCCGACCGCCAATGCCTGCCACACCGGGATCTCGTCGCCCTTGATGGCGTGGTAGGCGAACAGCCCGCCGACCGCGACCGCGGCGATCAGGATCACGACGATGTCGGCGGTGATGAATCCCGCTTCCTTTCGACTCAAGTTCAAACTCCTCTCCTGCCTGGTATTTCGCCGATGAATTCGCCAACTCCCGAGGCCGGCCCTCGCCCCGGGATGGGCTGAATGCGCGAACGCAGCGCGCGCGCCGCGCAGTATCCGGCCATTCCGTGACCGCTTCAAGCGCACGCAGGCCTCGGCGAAAACCCGCGCGCGGCGGGCAGTGGCCCGGGAACGCTCAGACCTCGCCGGTGAATTCGCCGCGCGCCGGGTAGTCCTTCGAGACGGCGAAGTCGATCGCGCCCAGGAGATCCTGGAACTGCGGCCGCGCAAACGGCATGGTCTGCACCGCACCATAGTAGAGCGTCCCGTCGGGGCGGACGAGGAAGACCCCGGGCTCGCTGAAGAGTTCGGGCTCGTCGATACCGATCGAGGTCTTGCCGCGCGAACTGCTGATGTACAGGCCCCATTGGCGCGCGCTGCGCAGGCTCAGTCCGTAGCCGAAGCCGAGCGCCTTGGCGCCGACCTTCTCCATCATCTTGCGGCAGCGCTCCTCGTCGTCGCTGCTGATCGCCACGACCTGAACGCCGCGCGCGGCGAACTCCGGGGCGAGGCGCTCGAGCTCGAGCAGGTACTTCGAGCAGATCGGGCAGTGCAGGCCACGGTAGAACACCAGCAGGTCGAAGTGCTCGGCCGGGGAAGCGCCGAGCACGAAACGGCCGCCGGCGGCGAGCGGAACATTCAGTGCCGGGACCGGATAGCGGGGAAGCAGGGCCTTGGGGTGCATCATCGTCTCCAGGGGATGGCCGCGCGCCCAGTGTATCAACATCGCCCTCCCCCGGCCCGGAACGCGGGCGCGGCGGCGGATTGCGACCGGCCAGCCGATGATGCCGGGATGGAGAACTGCGAGGACAGCAACCGGGGCGGGCTACTGCATCGAATGCAGGCCGATCATGTTGCCTTCGGTGTCGACCACGAGCGCGAGATGGCCGTGCGGGCCGATCGACATCTTGTCGCGCTCGATGCGCCCCCCGGCCGCTGCCGCCCGGGCCGCCTCGACGGCGCAGTCGGTGCAGCTGAAATAGACCAGGACGCTGCTTCCCCCGACGGGAAACCCCGGCATCTTCACCAGCGCGCCGGACGCGCCGCTGCCGTCGGATTGCATCGGGAAGCCGAACATCTCCGGCTCGGGCATTTCCAGCCGGGTGAGTTCGACGCCCAGCATCGACTCGTAGAACGCCTTCGCACGCGCCATGTCCTCGACATAGATCTCGAACCAGACTACGGGATTGCTCATCTCTGGCCACCTCCCCAAGTTGAATGCTCAGTGTAGCGGACGATTCTCGCCCTGCACGCCTCCGTCGGATTCAGCCGAACGTGGTGGTGGCGGCGCACGTTCCGGAAGCTGCGCACCCCGATCGTTGGCGTGAATGAACTGCTGTGCATCCGCGGCAATGCTTGCCTGCTCGACCGCGATGAGGAGGTGCCCCCCTCTTTCGAATCTCTGCAGCCGAGCGCCTGGAATCACGGCGGCAGCAAACTCTGCATTGCGATAGAGCTGCAGCATGTCGTCGGCGGCATGAAAGACCAGGGTCGGAGCCCGAACCGCGGCGATTCTCTCGTTCGGCATTGCCGCCTTGTTGTCGAACGCCACGCCGGCGGACCGCGGTGCGACCGGGTTCATGTAGTCGATCACCCGATCGACCAGGCGACGCTGATCCGGCGTGAGGCCCGCAATCACTTCATCATCGGCTCCCATCAGATGCATGAGCCTTGCCCTCGCCAGCCTGCTGACCGCCCAGTAGAGGGGGTCGAACCTGAAGATCGTGGCAAGCGCATCGCCCTTCCGACTCGCCTGGGCCTGCTCGTGATCAGCCGACGAGGCGACTCCGCAGGAGATGAGGATCAGCGCGGAAACCCGCTCGGGATACAGCACGGCGAACAACAGGGCCGAAGGTCCGCCATGGGAAAGCGCAATGACGGCAGCCTTGCCGATGCCGAGATGATCGAGCAGCGATGCGTATGCGTGCGCCTGATCATCGAAAGTGGCGCCCTCGGGATATGTCGAGCGCAGGTAGCCGAAGCGCGAAGGTGCAATCCAGCGCAGGCTTTCGCCAGCGACCGCCCGTGCGATCAGCTCGCCCTGATCGTAGCCGCCGCCACTGCCGTGAATCACCAGAACGGGGGGGCCCGCGCCGCCCTCGACGAACTCTATGTTCCCGTATTGCGATGGGATGATCCTGCTGTTTCCAGTGACGCGCTCGTACGCCTGGCGGATGTCTCGCACATAGACGACTGCCGCTAGGAGCGAGCATGCGCACAGCGCGAGCACGATCAAGCGAATTGCGGACACGGTGGTCATGGGCGCGGCGAGGCGCGAGGCCGGCGTTCAACCGGAAGCGGCGCGCGCAGCGGGACGGTCGCCATCCGCAAGGCCCTGTCGGGCGGAATCAAGGAGCACTGCCCATTCCTCCCCTCCGTCGATACACGGCGACCGTCCGCGCAGGGTCGGCGCCCCTTGCGCTGCCGGGATGGCTTCCGCCCCCGGCATCAGTCATCGCCGAAGAAGCGGCGCAACGCGTCGGCCACCGCCTCGGGCTGCTCTTCCGGCAGGAAGTGGCCGCAATCGAGCATCCTGCCTTCCACCGTGCGTGCATATTCGCGCCAGACGCCGAGCACGTCGTAGCTGCGCTGCACGAAGCCCTTCGCCCCCCACAGGACGAGCAGCGGGCATTCGATCTTGCGCCCGCGATCCTTCTCGTCGTGCTCGAGATCGATGCCGGCGGCCGCACGGTAGTCCTCACAGGATGCATGGATGGCTTCCGGCCGGCTGAAGCAGCGCACGTACTCCGCCACCGCACGGTCGGAGAACTTCGCACCCGGCGCGCTCCAGCGCTTGAGTTTTTCCTTCAGGTAGTAGGCCGGGTCGGCGCCGATCATGCGCTCGGGCAAGCCGTCTGGCTGGATGAGGAAGAACCAGTGGTAGTAGCCGGTGGCGAAGTGCCGATCGGTATTCATGAACATGTGGTAGGTCGGCGCGATATCCATCACGCAGGCCTTGCGCACCATCCCGGGATGGTCGAGCGCGAGCCGATGCGCCACCCGGGCACCCCGATCATGGCCCGCGACGAAGAACTGCCGATGACCGAGAGCGCCCATCGCTTCGACCATGTCGAGTGCCATCGCCCGCTTCGAATAGGGATAGTGGTCCGGCGTCGTCGCCGGCTTGGCGCTGTCGCCGTAGCCGCGCAGGTCGGGACAGACGAGGTGGAAGCGATCGGCCAGTCTTGGCGCGACCTCGTGCCACATCGCGTGCGTCTGCGGATAGCCGTGCAGAAGCAGCAATGGCGCGCCCGTTCCCCCATGGACCAGGTTGATTTCGCCACTGCCGGTCTGCAGCTTCAGTTCAGTGAAGTCCTTCCCGAAAAGCATGCTCCGCCCCCTGTTGCCGTTTCGTCGATCGAGACGACGCGGACGTCGCCCCGCCCACCATGACCTCTGCCCTACGGCTGCAAGTTGTCGAAGGACTCGTGCCAGCCTGCGCAGGCGCCGTCACTGGTCCGGTACTTCCACCTCGACCGGCTTCGCCAGACGCGCGAGCGACTCCTGCCAACCCAGGCAGCAGGCCGCCGGCGGCATGACTTGCTGCACCCCTTCCTGGATGAGGTTCAACCCGGTACCGCATGCGACCTTCTTCAGGGAGATCGTCGTCTGCATGACTCCCGGCAGCGCCGGATCATCGAACTCGCTGCTGAAGCGTATCCGCTCCTGCGCCACCAGTTCGAGATACCGGCCGCCGAACGAATGGCTGCGTCCCGTCGTGAAGTTCATGCACGCCACCCTCCGCTCGCCCCTGGCGACGACGTCCATCTTGTGCATCTTGCCGGCAAAAACCCGTTGGGCGCCAGCCATCTGGTCATCGCATCGGGATCGAGAAAGGCGCGACAGCGTTCTTGCGGCGTCGTGCGCGACGCGCGGTGAAGCACGATCGTCGATGCCGGCATCTGTGTTTCCTCGCTGCGAGAGCGCAGGGCCTTCGATTTCGTCGAGCCGGGAATGCAGCAGGTGCCCGACGATGCCGATGTCCCTGACGCGAATGCCGCCAAGCGGCTTCAGGACAACAACGGAAATACCGCCTTTGCCAGGGCCTTTCCCAGCCTCAGGTGCTGATCTTCATCGAGGTGAACGCCATCGACCCGGCTCGTGGGCGTGACCGTGCCGGCATCGAAATAGTGGCATTGCATTTCGTTCGCGACTTGTTCGATCGCAGCCGTCAGACCCACCGCCTTCCGTTCTGCACCCTCGAACTTCGGTGCGATCGCCCCCTTCGCCTTCTGTATCTCGGGCGGCGCGACCAGCATGATATCCGGCACGGGCATGCCCGGCTCGATTGGCGCTTGGCGAATGGCGCCAACGACGCTCTTGAGCCCCTGGGCCGAATGCCATGCCGTGTAGTGATGCATGGACTGAAAGTCATTCGTGCCCAGGAACAACATGACAAGCGACAGGGGTGAATTGAGCTCGATGCGTTGCCCTATCCCCTCGATGCCGCTACGACCGGGCTTGAATGGATCGTGCCAGACGGTGCGACGCCCGTTCAGGCAGTCTTCGATGACCCGAACCGAAGCACCCATCGCAGCGAGCTCCAATTCCATGACGCCTGGCCAGCGCCTGTCGAATGCAAGACGCTGCCGGGTATCGGGAACGATGCCCCAGCTGAGTGAGTCGCCGTACACCAGCACCTGATGCATGTCATTGCTCCTCGAGGGTCTCGGAATCGGCGGCGGAAGGCAGCGCCGACCACTGCATGCCGTTGCCGGGGCCGACCGGATCAGTCACGCTGCAAGATATCGACGGGTCTGCCCGGCGGGTCGCGCCCCCAGAACCGCCCCCCGCCCCGCGGCTCGCGCACCGTCCGCCACGCCATCGGGATGGCCCGCACGCTGGAGGCGCTCGATCGCATCTTCTCCATCGTCCACTTCGACCCAAGCGTCCGGGACGGGCGTGTCGGCGCCATGCCGGCATGGACGGCCTCAGCCGACGATCGTCTGCGCCTCGCCGTCCTTGCGCGCATCGATGCGGCCGATGCGATGGACGGTCTCGCCGGCGGCCGCCAGCTTCGCTGCGGCTGCGTCGGCGTCCTCGGCCGACACCACGACGACCATCCCGATGCCGCAGTTGAACACGCGGTGCATCTCGGCATCGGCGACATTGCCGGCCTGCTGCAGCCACTGGAACAGCGGCGGCAGGGTCCAGCTCGCGGCGTCGATGCGCGCGGTGAGCTCGTCGCGCAGGATGCGCGGCACGTTTTCGGTGATGCCGCCGCCGGTGATGTGGGCCATGCCCTTCACCGCGCCGGGCATCGCCTGCATCAGCGCCAGCAGCGGCTTCACGTAGATGCGCGTGGGCTCGAGGATGGCGTCGGCGAGCGGACGGCCGTGGAAGTCGGCAGCCAGGTCGGGGCCGGCCACATCGATGATCTTGCGGATCAGCGAGTAGCCGTTGGAATGAGCGCCGGAGGAGGCCAGGCCGAGCACCACGTCGCCGGGCACGATCTTCGAGCCGTCGATGATGTCGGCCTTCTCGACCGCACCGACGGCGAAGCCGGCGAGATCGTATTCACCCGCCGGGTACATGCCGGGCATCTCGGCGGTCTCGCCGCCGATCAGGGCGCAGCCGGACAGCTCGCAGCCGCGGGCGATACCCTTGACCACGTCGGCGGCGGTATCGACGTCGAGCTTGCCGCAGGCGAAGTAGTCGAGAAAGAACAGCGGTTCGGCCCCCTGCACGAGGATGTCGTTTACGCTCATGGCAACGAGGTCCTGGCCGATGGTGTCGTGGCGGTCGAGCTGGAAGGCGAGCTTGAGCTTGGTGCCGACGCCGTCTGTGCCGGACACCAGCACCGGCTCGCGGTACTTCTTCGACAGCTCGAACAGCGCACCGAAGCCGCCGATGCCGCCCAGCACTTCGGGGCGCATCGTGCGCTTGGCGAAGGGCTTGATGCGGTCGACGAGGGCATCGCCGGCGTCGATGTCCACACCGGCGTCACGGTAGGAAAGGGAGGCTTTGGTGGAAGATGGGGATGCGCTCAAGATCGTTCCTCTGGGCTTGCAGGATGCAGGGCTGAGACCTCGTGGCTGCGGGCCGAGCTTGAGGCCGCAACGCCAAGTGGCTACATTTACAGGTTTCGCGGGCCACTCGGGCCTGCGCCAAGTCCGCGATTTTACTTGAAATGAACGCACCCCGCGCCGACCGTCTGCAAACCGCCGCCTGGGCCCTCGTGGGCCTGGCGCTGGTCGGCCTGTTCTGGCTGCTGTCGCCGATCCTGACGCCCTTCGTCATCGCCGCCGTGCTCGCCTACATCTGCGACCCGGCGGTCAACTGGATGGTGGCGCGGCGGGTGCCGCGCGGGGCGGCGGTCCTGATCGTCATCGTCTCGCTCGGCATCCTGCTGCTCGCGCTCGCCCTCATCCCCATCCCGACCGTCTATCGCGAGGCGGTGACGCTGCTGCGGCGCCTGCCCGAACTGGTCGAACTGTTCAACGCGCAGGTCTCGCCGACGCTGATGGCAAGGTTCGGCATCGAACTCCAGCTCGACGCCAGCCAGTTCCGCCAGCTGATCACCGAGAACTGGAGCAACGCGCAGGACCTCGTGCCGATCGTCCTCGCCAAGCTCAAGACCGGCGGCCTCGCCCTGCTCGGCATCGTCGCCAACCTGTTCCTGATCCCGCTGGTGATGTTCTATCTGCTGCAGGAGTGGCCCCACCTGATCGACGGCCTGCGGCGTGCGGTGCCGCGGCCGTGGCTGGATCGTACCGAGCGCATCATCGGCGACATCGATTCGGTGATGTCCGAGTTCCTGCGCGGGCAGTTGTCGGTGATGCTCCTGCTGGCGGTCTTCTACAGCGTCGGCCTGTGGATCGCCGGGCTGGACTTCGCCCTGCCGGTGGGCGTCGTGACCGGCCTGCTCGTGTTCATTCCCTACGTCGGCTTCGGCGGCGGGCTCATCCTCGCCATCCTCGCCGCGCTGCTGCAGGCCGAGGGATGGCCGCCACTGCTGGGCGTGGCCGTCGTGTATGGCCTGGGCCAGGTCGTCGAAAGCTTCCTGCTCACGCCCTACCTGGTGGGCGAGCGCATCGGCCTGCATCCGCTGGCGGTGATCTTCGCCCTGATGGCCTTCGGCCAGCTGTTCGGCTTCGTCGGCGTGCTCGTCGCACTGCCGGTGAGCGCGGCCCTGCTGGTGGGACTGCGCGAGGTGCGCAGCGCCTGGTTCGCCAGCCATGTGTATCGTGGCACGACATCGGATACGCCCCCCGCCGGGCCGGGCGCCCCGTGAAGCAGCTCGTCCTCGACATCCGCCCCGACGCGCCGCCGACGCTGGACAACTTCGTCGCCGGGGCCAATGCCGAGCTGGTGGCGACGCTGTCTCTGATCGCGCCGGCGACGCAAACGCCCGCCGGCTTGCCGGCGCGACACGTCTACCTGTGGGGCGCACCGGGCAGCGGGCGCAGCCACCTGCTGCGCGCGGCGGCGGCGCTCGCCGCCGACAGCGGCCGTCCGGTCCAGCTGCTGCACGCCACCGAGGTCGGCGAGGCGCTGCCGGAGACCCCGGGCGCGCTGCTCGCGATCGACGACATCGACCGTCTCGCGCCCGCGGCGCAGATCGCGCTCTTCAACGCCTTCAATCGCGCCCGCGGCAACGCCCAGTCGCTGCTGCTGGCCGGTCCGGTGGCACCGCTCGGCCTGCACCTGCGCGAAGATCTGCGTACCCGCATCGGCCAGGGCCTGATCTTCGAGGTGCAGCCGCTCGACGACAGCTCGCGCGCCGCCATCCTCGCCACCCTGGCCGCGCGCCGCGGCCTGCGCCTGACCGACGACGTCGTGGACTTCCTGCTGCGCCACGGCCGGCGCGAGCTCTCCAGCCTGCTGGCCGTACTCGACGCGCTCGACGCCGCCTCGCTCGAGCGCAAGCGCCCGATCACCCTGCCCCTGCTGCGCGAGATGATGCAGCAGGGCCTGGCCATCTGAAGCCTGGCGCGCATGCTGCGTGCCGGCGTATCGTCCTGCAACCTCAGCCTTTCCGGAGCCGTCTCAAGTGGAACTCGTCCTTTTCGACCTCGACAACACCCTGCTCGCCGGTGACTCCGACTTCGAGTGGGCGCAATTCCTGATCAGCAAGGGCGTGCTCGACCGCGAGGTCCTGGAAGCAAGGAACGTCCAGTTCTACGAACAGTACAAGGCGGGCACGCTCGACATCTTCGAGTTCCTCGACTTTCAGCTCGCGCCGCTCGCGCGCCACCCACGCGCTCAGCTCGACGCGTGGCACCGCGAATTCGTCGACACCAAGATCCGGCCGATGATTACCGACAAGGCGCGCGCCCTCGTCGCCGAACACCTCGGCCGCGGTGCCCTGGTCGCGGTGGTGACCGCC
>JBFGUQ010000006.1:0-16931 GCA_041565515.1 Rhodocyclaceae bacterium
CGCATCGTCGTCGTCGGCTATCGCAACAGCCATGCGCTGGCGCACTACCTCGCCCGTCAGCTGATCCTGCTGAAGGACAACGTCAGCCTGTTGCCCCAGCCGGGCCAGACCGTCGGCGAGGACCTCGCCACGCTGGGCGCCGAGGACGTGGTCGTGATCCTCGCCTTCCGCCGCCGCGTGCCGCTGGTCGCCCAGATCGCGCGACATGCGCTCAAGGCGGGGTCGCCGGTGCTCGTCCTCACCGAGCCCGGCACGCCCGGGCGCGAACTCGACGCCACCTGGCGCATCAATTGCGAGACCCACGGCTCGGCCCAGTTCGACTCCTATGCCGCGCCGATGAGCGTGCTCAACCTGCTCGTGTCGGCGCTGGCGCGCCGGCCCGAGATCCAGGCGGCCAACCGCCTGCGCTGCGCCGAGCGCCTGCACGAGGCGCTCGAGGAACTGTAGTCGGCGCCGCCCGCCGGCCGGCGCGTTCGTGCGTCCGGCACTGAAAGCCAATCGAAAGCTCTCCTCCGTATCGTCCGTGTCCATGCAGGACAGACCTTGTCGCCCTGCAAGTCGAACTCACAAACGGAGGAGAAATCATGATGCTGAAGAAGACCCTGGTCGCCGCCGCGGCCGCACTCGTCGCCACCCTTGCCGTCGGTGTCGCCCACGCCGAACCGGCCAATCCCGAATGCATCGCCCCGGCCAAGCCCGGCGGTGGTTTCGACCTCACCTGCAAGCTGGCGCAGAGCGCCCTGCAGGACAGCAAGCTGCTTGACGCCCCGATGCGCGTCACCTACATGCCCGGCGGCATCGGCGCGGTTGCCTACAACACCGTGATCGCCAACCGCCCCGACGAGGGCGGCACCATTGTCGCCTACTCGGGCGGCTCCTTCCTCAACCTGGCGATCGGCAAGTTCGGCAAGTACACCGAGGACGACGTCAAGTGGCTGGCCGCGGTCGGAGCCGACTACGGCGCGATCATCGTGAAAGCCGATTCGCCGCACCAGAGCCTGAAGGATCTGATTGAAGCCGCTCGCAAGGAGCCGTCCAAGGTCGTGTTCGGCGCTGGCGGTTCGGTGGGCAGCCAGGACTGGATGAAGTCCGCACTGATCGCACGCGAGGCCGGGGTCGATCCCAAGTCGATGCGCTATGTCGCCTTCGAGGGCGGCGGCGAGGCGATGACCGCGCTGATGGGCGGCCACGTGCATGCCTACTCGGGTGATGCCTCCGAAGTGCTGGGGCACCTCAAGGGTGGTCGTATCCGGGTGCTCGCGATCCTGGCCCCCGAGCGCCTGCCGGGTGATCTGGCAGCGATCCCGACCGCCATCGAACAGGGCTACAACGTGGACTGGACCATTACCCGCGGCTTCTACATGGGCCCGAAAGTGTCCGACGCCGACTACCAGTGGTGGGTTGCCGCATTCGACAAGCTGCAGGCGTCGCCCGAGTTCGACAAGCTGCGCGCCGAGCGCGGGCTGTTCCCGTACAAGCTGTCCGGCGCCGAGCTGACCGAAAGCGTCAAGAAGGCAGTGGCGCGCTACAAGACGCTCGCCGGCGAGTTCGGCCTGACCGCCCAGTAAGCGCCCGCCCCATCCCCCTGCCCCGCATCCTTCGTGATGCGGGGCAACTGCATATGGAGACCGTCATGAGCGAAAGAATCCTCGGCGGCGTACTGCTTTTGATCAGCATCGCCGGCATCTGGATCGCACGTGCCTTCGAAGCACCTTTTTCCTACGAACCGGTCGGACCGCGCGCCTTCCCGATGCTCGTCCTGGCCTTGCTCGGCATCTGCGCCGTGGCGCTGATGCTGGAGAAGAAGAGTGAAGCCACCTGGCCCCCGGCCGCTGTGCTGCAACACATCGGCGCGCTGTTCCTGATCGTGCTGGTCTATGCCTGGTTGTTCGACAAGCTCGGCTTCATCCTCGCCACCGCGTTGATGGTGATTCCGATCGCGCGCTTCTTCAGCGGCAGCTGGAAGCAGTCGGTGGCGGGCGGTGTCGGCCTGGGTGTCGGCCTGTTCATCCTGTTCGACCGCGTGCTCGATGTCGCCTTGCCGACCGGGCTGTGGCTCAACAAAATCCTGGGGTAAATCATGGACAGCACATTCGCATTGCTGATGCAGGGCTTTGCCGTCGCCGGCACGCCCGAAAACCTGATGATCGCGCTGGTCGGCTGCTTCCTCGGCACCATCGTCGGCCTGCTGCCCGGCCTCGGGCCGATCAACGGCGTGGCAATCCTGCTGCCGATCGCCTTCGCCATGAAGCTGCCGCCGGAGTCGGCGCTGATCCTGCTCTGTGCGGTATATGCCGGCTGCGAGTACGGCGGCCGCATCTCCGCGATCCTGCTCAACGTGCCCGGCGACGCCGGCGCGGTGATGACGACCATGGACGGTTATCCGATGGCGAAGAAGGGCCTCGCCGGCCCTGCACTGTCGATGTCGGCGATGGCCTCGTTCTGCGGCGCGCTGATCGCGACCCTGGGCATCGTGCTGTTCGCGCCGCTGCTGGCCGAATGGGAGATTTCCTTCGGCCCGGCGGAGTACTTCGTGTTGATGGTGCTGGCGCTATGCTGCCTTGGCGGCCTGGTGGGCGACTCGCTGCCCAAGGCCTTGATCGCGTGCCTGATCGGCCTCCTGCTGTCGACCGTCGGCATCGACTCCAACAGTGGCGTCTATCGCTTCACCTTCGAGGCACTGCACCTGCAGGACGGCATTCCCTTCATCGTCATCGTGATCGGCCTGTTCGCGGTAAGTGAGCTGATGCTGATGCTGCAACTCGCGCGCTCGGGCGCCGAGCCGATGTCGGTCACCGGCCGCCTGATGTTCAACATGAAGGAGTTCCTGTTGGTGAAGTGGACGGTGCTGCGCTGCTCGCTGGCCGGTTTCTTCATCGGTGTGCTGCCGGGTGCCGGCGCAACCATCGCCTCGGCCATGTGCTATGCCAGCGAACGCCGCATGGCGGGCAAGGACCACCAGTTCGGCGAAGGCGACGTGCGCGGCGTGGCCGCGCCGGAGGCGGCCAACAACGCCTCGGCCAACGGCTCGCTGGTGCCGATGCTGACCCTGGGCGTGCCCGGCTCGGGCACCACGGCGGTGATGATGGGTGCACTGACGCTCTACAACATCACCCCCGGGCCGACCCTGTTCCAGGAGCAGCCGGTGATCGTGTGGGGCCTGATCGCCTCGCTGTTCATCGCCAACATCATGCTGCTGGCGCTGAATATCCCGCTCATCCGCGTGTTCGTGAAGTTCCTGTCGATCCCGAACTGGCTGCTGGTGCCGGGCGTGGCGGCGATCTCGATGGTCGGCGTGTATGCGGTGCATGGCAACACCTTCGACCTCGTGCTGGGCACCATCATCGGCGGCATCGGCTACCTGCTGCGGGTGATGAACTTTCCGATCGCGCCCTTCATCCTCGGCTTCGTGCTCGGCGACATGATGGAGCAGAACCTGCGCCGCGCCCTGTCGATCAGCAACGGCGAGATCGGCGTGCTGTTCTCCAGCCCGATCGCGATCGGCCTGTGGGTCGGTGCCATCGCGATGCTCGTCGGGCCGCGCATCCTGCGCATGCTGGAGCAGCGCCGCGAGGTGCTCGCGGCCTCGTGATCCGGGCCGAAGCAACGGCGAGGTTCCGGATTCCTCTCCTCCCGCTTCGACGGAACCCGTGACCGGACTGCGGCGCGTCCCCGCCCGCAGTCCGCTTCAGAGGCGCCTGCGGGCGCCTCTTCTTCTTTCCGACGCCGGCGCCGGCGGCGTTTCGTCCTTGCAAGCGCGATTCGGACTTCATAAGTTACAGGAACGACGAACCGCGCAGGAAAGCCCGGCCCTGCGGCCGGCGCGAAACGCGATCATGCCCCACTGCAAAGCGCTGATGTTCCCATTCGTGCTCCTGTCGGCCGCGACCGCGGGCGCGTTGGCCGAGCCGCCGGTTGCCAGGCCGGACGGCGAGTTTTTCGAAGTGCAACAGGCCGACGTCGCGGTGAGCGGGTCGGTGATCGTCGGCGTCGCCAGCACGAACGCACAGGAAGGCGCGGTCGTGAGCCGCCTGCTCGTCACCCCGGCTCCCGCCCCGCCGGAAGGCAGGCTGTGCCTGACGGTCTTGTCGCGCGACGGTGTGT
The DNA here is from genome assembly GCA_041565515.1 of Rhodocyclaceae bacterium. Classification (GTDB taxonomy): domain Bacteria; phylum Pseudomonadota; class Gammaproteobacteria; order Burkholderiales; family Rhodocyclaceae; genus Thauera. The sequence continues at coordinate 4,105 of JBFGUQ010000006.1, forward strand.
ATTACTCGCGCAACACCTTCGCCTTGCCCGACGATCCTGCGGGCAGCACGGTGCAGTTCGACTACAGCCACTCGAAGCTGCTCGAAACCCTGCGGCGCTACCGGGAGCGCGAGCTCGCGATCCGCGCAACGCCGGGCCGTTGCGAAGGCGTGACGGGTGCTGCCTACTACGTGGTGGACGCGGCAGCGAGCCATGCGCCCTCGGCGGTGCGGGTGTTCGTCAACTCCTTCGGTGCCACCGATGTCTTCTACCAGCGCGATCCGTCCGCCGATGCGGTCGCCTGCGCACCGATCACCGAAGGCCGGCGCACGAGTTTCGACTACTGGTGCGACATCCCCTGGCCGACCGGCGCGGCCGGGCCCTTCACCGTGCACATCCAGCGCGAGCGCTATGGCCGCGAAATGCCGGGCGTGGCGCTGACCCTGTACCCGGCACCGCGCCCCTGAACGCGATGCCGGCCCGCCCGCCAACCATCGCGAATTCCTGGCGGCGTGCCGCGGCGGGGTTGCATGTCGCCTGGGCCGCATTGCTGTGGGCCAGCCTGCGGCTCGTGCCCTGGGTCATCCTGGTGTTCCTCGGGCTGCTGTTGTGGAATCTGCTCGCGCCGCCGCGCTGGCACTTCAGCGTCGATGCCCGCACCGCGGTCGCCGAGGTGGAGCTGCCGCGCGAGTTCGAGACGAACTGGCGCATCGAGGGCGCGATCCTATGCAGTCGTGCGGCGTCGCTCGGCACGCTGCCGCGCCACACCGTCGACGGGCCATCGCCCTGCGGCAGTCGGCGCTGGTTCGCCTATCGTCTGGCCGAAGCCGCGGACGGCGTCGCAGACGAGCAGGTCCTGGTGCTGGGCGGTGATTCGGGCGGAAGGCGCGGCGAGACGATCGCGGCGACGATCGAGGTGCGCACGGACGGCGGACTGCAGCTTTCGCTGCGCGCCGGCGGGGGCAGCGCCGCCGCCAAGCTGCGCGGCAGCGCGGGCGCGCCGGACGTGGCAGCGGCGTTGCCGCTGAACCTGGTCTGGCAGGGCGAGAGTCGCCCGCGCGATCTCGTCTTCCCCTTCACCGCGCGACGGGTGCGCGTCGGTCGCGACGTGACCTGGGCCGAATCGAGCGCGCTGCGCGACGGCAGCCTGACGGTCTTTACCGGCTCGGACGAGTCGGTGGCCAAGCGCGTACGGGTCGAGGAGGTGGCGCTGATGCTGGGCGACCAGGTGCGGCTGGAAAAACTCGACGATGCCGAGACCTATTGGCCGAAGGGGTTCTTCCGCTTCGACCGCATCCAGGGCGCGGAGCATGGCCCGGTGCTGGAGGCGGTCGCCTTCGGGCGCGCCGAGCGCGTGCGCATCGAGCGCTTCGGCGACGCCGGCTACGACTTCGAGCCGGGCTGGTGGGTCGGTGTCCAGCACGATCGCCGTCTGGTGAGCTGGACGGGGTTCATGATCGGCCTGCTGGGTCTGCTCGGCACCTATGCGGGCATGCGCGAACTGGCGGCAGCGCCCCTGCTGAGCGAGGCTTTCGCCGGGCTCGCCGCGGCATCCGCCGGCGATTCCGACGGCCCGGCTGGCGGCGCAGAACCGGCGCCACACGACGAGGGGCAGGGCCGCGCATGAGGCCCGCCCGCACTGGCGCCCGAAGATGGTGCTGGAGCCTTCTCTGCGCCATGCTCGCGGCGGCCCCCGCGGCCGCGCAACAGGCGCTCGTCATTACCCAGGACGCGGCGGCTCTCGAGATCGGGCAGGCCTTGCTCGCCCATCACGGGTCGCGCTGCTACGCGATCGTGCCCATGCACGTGATCAGCGAAGCGGGCCGGCCCGCACTGCTGCGCGAGGGCCCGCAAGCACTGCTCGGCGAGATCTCCGCCAGCACCGACCTGGGCGAGGACATCGCCATCGCCCGGGTCGCCGGCGCCATCACCCGCGACTGCGGTGCAGGGGCGCTGACGATACGCCGCAGCATCGACCGCCTGCTCGGCCAGGGCCGGCTCGCCACCCTGCGGTCGATCAACGGCGACGGCACGGTGGCACAGCTCGCGGTGGCCGTCGTCGATGACGATGGCCACCGCTTCCTGCGGGTGCAGCCGACCCATGCGGCCAACCCGATCCGCAAGGGCCACAGCGGCAGCCTGCTGCTGATCGACGGCGTGACGGTGGGGATGCTGCTGTCGGTGAGCGCCCGCTCGGGCGTGGGCACGGTGGCGCGCATCGACGGAGTGATGGCGAAGGTCGACACGCACCTGCTCGCACAGCCGGCAGCGCACCGATCGGTTGCGGACGCGTCCCGGACCGCCCCCCCTCCGCCCCCGCCGGTGGCGGCGCCAAGCCATGCGCCGCAGGTGCTGGCCTGGAGCGCGCTGCCCGCGAGCGAGGCCAACCGTGCCGCCAACCTCGTGGCCGCGGACGAGGCACCGCCCTGGATCAGCGCGCCGACCCGCTGGCCGGTGACGCTCGACCTGCAGGCGGGCGAAGGCGTCACCACGGTGAGCGGCGTGATACTCGATGGCAGCGGCATCGACGCCGAAGGACGACTGCCGGCGATGGTGGAGGTCTTCATAAACCTCAGCGGCGAGCCCCACGGCTGGCGCTCGATCACCTCGGGCCGGGTCGACTACCGCAACGGCATCGCCCGCATCGCCTTCGCACCGATGCGTACGCGCCTGGTGCGCCTGAGCTTCCACGCCACCGTCGATGGCGGCAGCGTGATCGCGCTGCGCGGCATCCGGCTGCAGCGGGACTGAGCCCGGCGCTGGTGCTGCGCTCAGCGCAGCCTGGCGGAGGCGAGGAACTGGGTCTTGCCGTCGGCGAGCCGCACGACGCCGGACACCGCGGTGTCGTCGTTCAGGCTCATCCGCCCCGTGTAACGGTCACCGTAATAGTTGAAGACGAGGGTGTTGCCGCTCACCTGCCCCTGCCAGTGGCCCTGCTTGAACGTGCCGGACTCGGGGCTCTTGCCGGCGAGCGGCACCAGCAGCGCATTGCCGTTCTTGGCGACATGCTCGGTCGAGGCGTCGAGCACCGGCTTCGGCGCGCTCGGGTCCGGCACCAGGGTCAGGTGGAGGTTGTCGAGGCTGAAGATCAGCGCCCTGAACGCCATCGCCCACATCACGCTGTCGGCGCTGGCGAGACCGATCTCGTAGGCGATCAGCGTGAGCGCCTCGTCGCCGCTCTTGACCATCGCGTCGAAGGTTGCCAGGCGCATGTTCTGGTCGGGGCCGGTCAGGATCTTGCGCAACTCCTCGATCTCGCGCGCCTGGCCGCGCGCCTTCTCGAGGATCTGCGCCGCGGTAGTCTGCGCCCCTGCATCGGCGGGGCCCAGCAGCGCCAGGGGCGCTGCCAGCGCGAGAGTCGCAAGGATCAGCTTCGGACGCGGCATGGCAGATGCTCCATCGGAGGGTTGAGGGCAAGAAAATGCATTTGTCGCATTCTAGATCACCGGATGCGGGGCGCCAGCCGCATCGGCCCTTGCTCCGCGCACCGGGGGCCACGACCGGCCCGCGGGAGGTACGCGTCGCTCCCGACGCCCGATGCGGCACGCCACCCCGCCCAGGCGCGCCGCCGCAGTGCTCCCGTACCGGGAGCGCTGCGCCCCGCCTTCGCCTCAGGCGACGAACTTCACCTGCGACTGCGGCGTGCGGGTGTCCATGTTGCGGCCGCGGTTCAGGTGATCGTCGATCTCCGCCGCGCAGCCCACCAGGCGGCCGTAGAGGAAGGCGGTGAAGGCGGCGGTCTCGAGCTCGGCCGCCGACAGGCTGCCGGCCTGCCACGGCTTCCACAGCATCTTCAGCAACAGGGTGGCGATCAGGGCATCGACGTTGACGCAGAACACGTTGCGCGTCACCCCTTCGTCGAACAGCGCCTGCACCAGCTTGCGGTAGAAGTCGTGGAACACGTTGTACTCGCCGCGCGCCTCGAACTGCTGGCGCACGAAGGCCTCGCGCGGATCGATGTTGACCGGCTTGTCCTTGAACACCGGGTGATTGACGCAGGGGATGTTGCGTCCGCCGGCGCCGGCTTCCTTGCGCGCGGCCCGCTCGGCGCCGTATTCGCGGGCGAAGGCGGTGGCCATGGCGGTGAGGTCGAGGCCGTGCCCGGGGTCGGCCGGATCGGCGAGGGCGTGGCCGGCGAAGCGCTCGAGCAGGAAGGCGACGCCTTCGAAGCCGTTGCCGCCGTGGGCGAAGCCGGTGTGGCTGAGAAAACCGATCATGGCCTTGTTGAGCTGCACCCGCGACGGCGTCTCCGGGCCGTCGGCCGACACCGCGCCCTTGGCACCCTGGGCCGAGATCGAGCCCGGTCCGTTGGTCAGCAGCAGGCCGACCAGGGTCTGGAAGGCGAACAGGTCGTCCGCGCCCGGCTCGCGGCCGAGCAGCGCGACGGCGGCCACCTCGGTCAGCGAGCGCCGGCCGAGCAGCTCGGCCTGGGCGATGCCGCACAGGCTGTCGGGACCGTGGCGGCCGGCATCCACGCTCGCGCCGATCAGGGTGCCGACGAGGCGCAGCCACCACGGCAGGCTCTCCACCGTCGTGCGCGAGATGCGCTTGCGCTGCAGCGGGCCCCAGGCGAGGGTCACGGCGAGCGCGGCGAGCACCGCGTCGGCGCTCGGCGTGCCGCCCTGGGCCAGCAGCCAGCGCAGCGGCAGCGAACGCCCGCCGCGGGCGATCACCGCCTCGAGCATCGCCGCCGCCAGTGGGTCGGCTTCGGCGGCGAACAACCGCGCGCGGGTCTCGGCGTCGATCGTCGGCGCGGCGAAGTCGAAGTCCTCGTCGTCGGCGCGGCGCAGGCCGGCGGCCGAGAACAGGTCGATCATCAGCGCCACCAGCTGGCGCGCCTTCTCGGCCACCAGCGGGCCGCACATGGCCGCCGCCGCGGCGAGGACCGCGTTCGGCGAGCTGCCCGACTCGCGCGCCGCCTGGGCCGCCACCAGCGCGGGCTGGCCGTGCAGGTTGAGGAAGGCGCCGACGGCGACGTTCACCAGCGCGCGGTCGTTGGCGCCGCCGGCCTCGCGCAACAGGGCGAGCGCGAGGTTGGCCTCGAGCGTGTTCTGCGCCGCCTGCAGCATCGACACCCCGTGCAGGCTGGAGACCTGGGTGCGCGGGTCCATCTGCGAGGCGCCCGAGCAGTCCTTCAGGTTCTGGCGCGGGAACACCGTGCCGACCTGGCCTGCCAGGGCGGCGATCTGCTCGCGGTAGGGCGCGCCCGCCTGCACCACCGGCAGGTCCAGCGCCGGCGGCAGCGCGATGCCCATGTTGGCGCCGAACCAGGGCTTGAGCTCCATCGAGCCCTCGGGCTCGAAATCCGGCAGCGTGGCGTTCGCGCGCATCACCGCGGTGAGCGCCGCCGGAATGTGGGCGATGTTGGTCACCAGCGCGCCCTTCGCCGAGAACACCGGGTTCTCCGGCGTGAAGATGGCCTCGACGCCGAACTTCTGCATGAACCAGGCTTCCTTCGCGGCGGCGTCGTCGTTGCCGCCGGCCATCGCGCCGGCATGCCCCACCGCGCGGGTGAGCCTCGACTTCCACCGCCCCACGACGCAGGCCACCACCGGCTTGTTGAAGTCGGCGTCGCGCTCGTAGTAGCCGCCCGGCTCGCAGTACAGCACCGCGGCCTTGCTGCGCGCGTCGTTGGCGAGGGCGAAGGCGAATTCCGGTGCGGCGTAGTGGATGTACACGTCCTTGCCGCTGGAAACGAGGGTGGTGGTACCCCAGCCGGCCATGCGCAGGTACTGGGCGATGGTGGTGGTGAAGCCGCCGGAGTTGGACAGGATCGCGATCGAGCCGCACTTCAGGGTGTCGGACGGGCTGTCGCCGCCCAGCGCGCCGCCGATGCGCACCTGGTTCCAGGCGTCGGCCACGCCGAGGCTGTTGGCGCCGAAGATGGTGACGCCGGCCTGCTGGCCCATGGCGCGGATCTCGCGCGCATCATGGACGGCGATCTTCTCGGTGATGATGAAGATCTTGTCGAGCTCGGGATTGACCCGGATCAGCTCGGCCACGCCGTCGCGCGCCGCGCCGGGGGGCAGGTAGACGACGCCGCAGTTGAAGCGGTGGCCGGCCTCGAGGCCCTCGCGCACGCTGTTGTAGACCGGGATGGCGCCGAGCGGGGTCTCGAGCACCTGGCCGCTGCGTCCCGGCGAGGTGCCGAACACGACGTTGCCGCCCGACCAGGCGTGGCTGACCGGCGTGACGTCGGAGGACTCGCCGCCGAGAATGTTCAGTACGCACACCCGGTCGTGCCGGGTGGCGATCTGGGAAAGGGAGCTGATCCCGACGTAGTAGGGGAAATCTCCCACACCTTGCTTGTGCATGCCTGTCTCCTTGGACTGCCTGTGTCGATGTTCGATGGGACGGAACGGGCGCGCGACCGTTTTCGCTGGCGCCCGGCCGGGTCCTGCGTCGCGCCGCTCAGGCGGCCTTGGCGGGGGCGAGGCCGAGCTTCGCGGCGATCTCGTCGCGCCCGCCCGCCTTCATCCATTCGTTGATTTCGCGCGCGTAGTCGACGACCTTGCTCATCGCCGAGTCGAAACCGAACAGGCGGTAGGGCAGGCCGAGCGCCTCGCAGGTGTCGCGGAACACCCCCATGCCGCGCACGAGGTTCGGGCCGCCGCGGCCGACCACGACGAACAGCGGGGTCGGGCCGTGCTTGCTGAAATGCTCGCGCAGCGCGTCGGCCATGGCGCGGAAGGTCTCGAAGATGTCGGTGTTGTTGGACTTGCCGCCGATGATGAAGAGCACGTTGGACTGCGCCAGCCAGTGCCTGAAGCAGATGGCGGCGACCGACTTCATCTTCTCGTACGGCGGGTTGCCGCCGAAGTCCGACGAGATGACGGCGTCGTCGCCGAGCATCTCGGTGACCAGCGAGTTCGCGCCGCCGCCGAAGGTCGGGGCGAGAATCGTGCCCTGGTCGTTGATCACGTAGACGTCGCTCTGACCCTGGTGGGTGCGCAACTGGTTGATCTCCTGCTCGAAGTCCGAGTAGTCGGCGGCGAACAGGTGGGCCGGCAGGTCGAGCCGGTGCCAGCGCGTGTCGTCGCGGTCGAAGCCGCACTTGAAGTCGCAGGCCACCGGCGTCAGGCGCCCACGGCGATCCGGGCGCATGCGGATCGGGTTGAGCTCGAGGGTCGTCATGCCGAAGTTGTGGTAGAGGTCCCACAGCTTGGGCAACTGCTGGACCAGCGGCGAGATGATCTCGGGCGGGGCGCCGATGTCGGTGAGCGCATTGGCGACGACGAAGGCCTTCATGCCGGTGAGCGCGTCGAAGGGCACGCGGGCGATCTGCGCGTCGTCGAGCTCCTCGATGTCCACGCCGCCGCGGTGGGTGATGGTCAGGGTCGGCGCGCGGAATTCGGTCGACACCGACAGCGAGAAATAGACCTCGTGCTCGGCCGGCACCGCACCCTCGAAGCTCACGCCGTTCGCCTTCGCGACCTGGTTGCCGTGGCGATGCTCGACGAAGTAGAGGCGCTCCTTCTCGGCCAGCGCGGTCTTCAGATCCTTCGCCCGACCGAGCAGGCCGGCCTTGCCCTTCTTGCCGACGCCGCCCTTGAACACCGGCTTGACGAAGACCGAGCCGTGGCGCTCGATCATCGACTTGATCTCCTCCTCGCTGGCATCCGGCCCGATCACTTCGGCACTCGGAAAGCCGACGAACTCGAGCAACTTGCTCCCATGAAGCATCCCGGTGATCTGCATCGCTGTCTCCTGACTGTGGGGTACGAATTGCAGTCAGGTTATTGAGCCGGGCTTTCAGTCGGCTTTCGCTCGCGGCATGGCCTCGGCAGGCCTGCTCGACCCACGCGGCCCGCCGCGCAGCGGCAACTCCACCTCCACGCACAGCCCGTGCCCGCCCGCACCGGCCTTGAGCGCGATCCTGCCGCCGTGCGCCCAGCAGATCTCGCGCACGATCGCCAGGCCCAGGCCGCTGCCCTCGGTGTCGCCCTGGCCGAGGATGCGGTAGAAGCGCTTGAACACGTTCTCGCGCTCGGCCTCGGGGATGCCCGGCCCCTGGTCGGTGACGCTGATCACCGCCTCCTCGCGCCAGGCCGCCACCGCCACGGTGACCTGCGATTCGAGCGGGCTGTAGCGGATCGCGTTGTCGACGAGGTTGGCGACCATCTCGCGCAGCATCGGCGCGTTGCCCTGCATGACGACCGGCGCACCCGGCCCTTCGAAGGCGAGGTCGATGCCCTTCTTCAGCGCCAGCGGCACGAGTTCCAGCGCGACGTCCTTCAGCAGCGCCGTCAGGTCCACTTCGGCGCGCTCCTCGATCAGGCCATCGACGGCCTCGGCGCGCGACATCGTCAGCATCTGGTTCGCCAGCCGGCGCGCGGCGCGGATGCTGCGCAGCAGGCTGGCGAAGGTGTTCAGCATCTCCTCCGGGTCCTTCTGCCGCAGGCCGTATTCCGCCTGCGTGCTCAGCACCGCCAGCGGCGTTCGGATCTGGTGCGCCGCATCGGCGAGGAAGCGCCGGCGCGCGACGAGCATCGCCGACAGGCGCTCCATGTGATGGTTGATGGCATCGATCAGCGGCGCCACCTCGCTCGGCACCTTGCCCGCCGCCACCGGCGTGAGGTCTTCGGCGCTGCGCCTGCGGATGGTGTCGCGCAGCTCGAGCAGCGGGCGGAAGGCGGTGCCGAGCGCGAGCAGCACCAGCAGCGCGCCGACGCCGACCAGCGCGAGCTGGCGGCGCAGGCTGTCGAGAAACAGCTCGCGCGCCAGCGCGGTGCGCACGTCGGTGGTCTCGGCGAACACCAGCAGCACCGCATCACCGCCCGCCAGCGCGGGGTCGTACAGGCGCTTGCGCATCGCCACCATGCGGATGTCCTCGCCGCGATAGCGCTCGTCGAAGATCCGGATCTCGCCGCTCTCCGGCGGCAGCCGGGGCGGACGCAGGTCGGCGTAGCCGGTGACCAGTTCCCCGGCGGGATCGAGCACGGCGTGGAAGATGCGCTCCTGCGCCCGGTCCTCGAAGCCCTCGAAGGCCGAATAGGGGATATCGACCTCGATCGCGCCCTCGAGCGAATGCGTGCGTTCCGCGACCGCCCTGATCGAGGCCGTGAGCGAGCGGTCGTAGGCGCGGTTGACCGCCTCGAGCGCGCCGCGGTAGGACAACACCGCGTTGATGGCGAGCAGGACCAGCAGCGGCGGCAGCAACCACCAGGCGACGCGGCGACGCAGGCTGAAACGGGGCGCGCTCACGCTCGGCGCTTGCGCGCAGCCTCAGTCATCGGGCAGCTCCACCAGCAGATAGCCGAGCCCACGCAGGGTGTTGATCGCCACGCCGGCGCCCTCGAGCTTCTTGCGCAGACGCGAGACGTAGATCTCGATCGCCTCGACGCGGGCATCGGCGTCGAAATCGAACACCTTCTCGAACAGCGCCTCGCGGGCGACGGGGCGGCCGCTGCGCGACAGCAGCACCTCGAGCACGGCGAGCTCGCGCGGCGTGAGCGACAGCGCCCTGCCGTCGACCGTGGTCATTCGCGTCGTCGTGTCGAACTCCAGGCGGCCGATGCGCACCGTCGGCACGAGGTTGCCGCTGCGCCGCAGCAGGGCCTTGATGCGGGCCTCGAGCTCGGCGAGGTCGAAGGGCTTGGGCAGATAGTCGTCGGCACCGAGGTTGAGTCCGCGCACGCGGTCCTCGGTGCTGCCGCGGGCAGTGAGGATCAGGACCGGCGTCGGCGCACCCTGCTCGCGCGCGCGCAGGCGGCGCAAGACCTCGAGGCCGTCGAGCCCGGGCAGCGAAAGGTCGAGAATGACGAGGTCGTAGCTCTGGGTCAGCAGCGCGGTATCGGCGTGGTCGCCGCGATCGAGCACGTCGAGCACGTAGCCGGCCTGGCGCAGGGTCTTGGTGACCCATTCGGCCAGTTCGGCGTGGTCTTCGACGAGCAGCAGGCGCATGGGACTGAAAGCGGATCGAAAGGCGGATGTGGGATTATTGACGCAATTCGCCGCGCGGGCCAGCAGGGGCGCCCGCCGACCGCCACAGGAGGAAGCACGATGCGCTGGATCAGGCCGATGCTGTGCGCGGCACTCGCGCTGGCCGTCGTTCCGGCTTGCGCGCAGGAGCCATACTCGGCCAGGCCGCGCGACACGCACGAGGGCGTGGTGGTGGTGTATGCCGCCACCGACCAGGCCTCCGTGCAGCCGGTCATCGACGACTTCGAAAAGCGCCATCCGGGGCTGCGAGTCGAATACCACGACATGAATTCGGCCGACCTGTACCGTCGCGTCGTGCGCGAGGCGGCCCAGGGCGACGGCCCCGACGTGGTGTGGAGCTCGGCCATGGACCTGCAGGTGAAGCTGGTGAACGACGGCTACGCGCAGGCCTACCGCTCCGCCGAGACCGCCGCCCTGCCGCGCTGGGCGGTCTGGAAGGACGAGGCCTTCGGCACCACCTACGAGCCCGCGGCGATCGTATATGACAAGCGCAGGCTCGGGCCGGACGAGGTGCCGGACACCCGCGCCGCATTGATCCGTGCGCTCGAGGGGCAGCCGGAGCGTTTCCGCCACCGCATCGCCAGCTACGACCCGGCGCGCTCGGGGGTCGGCCTGCTGCTGCACAGCCAGGACGCTCAGGCAAACCCCTCGGCCTTCTGGCAGCTGGCGCAGAGCATGGGCGCACTGGGCATGGAGCAGCATATCGCCACCCGGGACGTCCTCGACCGCATCGCCTCAGGCAAGCTGCTGATCGCCTACAACATGCTCGGCTCCTACGCCAGCAGCCGCGCCGAACTCGACCCGGCGATCGGCATCATCTGGCCGCGCGACTACACGCTGGTCCTGAGCCGCGTCGCCTTCATCGCCCGCCGGGCCCGCCACCCGGTGGCCGCCCGACTGTGGCTCGACCACCTCTTGTCCGAACGCGGCCAGGCCTTGCTGGTGCGCCATCTCGGGCTGTTCTCGGTGCGCGAAGACGCCACCGCCGACACCGCGGCCGGGGTCCTGCGCGAACGGCTCGAGCACGCGTTCCGCCCGATCACGATCGGCTCGGGCCTGCTGGCCTACCAGGACCAGGCCAAGCAGCGCATCTTCCTTCGCCAGTGGCGACAGGCGATGCAGCCCGAATAGCCGCGACGACGCCCACCCCGCTTCGCTCGAACCCGATTGCAGCCCTGCCGCCGCCCCCCGATAGCGCCTCCCCCTCGAATGCCCCAGCCACCCCACCCTGCCCTCGCCCACTGGCGCATGATCGCCGCCACCGTGCTCGTCGCCGCGCCTGCCGGCTGGCTCGCCCAGACGCTGCACCTGCCGCTGCCGTGGATGATCGGCCCCCTGTTCGCCGTCGCCGGCCTGCGCATGTGCGACCTGCGCCTGCGCCCCTTGCCGGGCGGGCGCTACGCCGGGCAATGGGCGATCGGCACCGCGCTCGGCCTGTATTTCAGCCCGGAGGTCATCGCGCAGCTGGCCGAGCATGCGCCGCTGGTCATTGCCGCGGCGCTCGCCTCGCTGGCGATCGGCATGGCCGGCGCGATGCTCATGCTGCGCTTCGGCGGTGTCGACGCGCCGACGGCCTTCTTCGCTTCCCTTCCCGGCGGCGCATCGGAGATGGCCAACCTCGCCGATCGCTGGGGTGGGGCGGTCGACCGCATTGCCGCCGCCCATGCGATGCGGGTGATGATGGTGGTGTCGCTGGTGCCGGTCGCTCTCGGGCTTGCCGGCGCACACGGCAGCGACCTCTACGTGCCGCTCGCGCGCGAGGTCGACGTCGCCCGCTTTCCGCTGCTGCTGGCGGCGAGCCTGCTCGGCGTCGGCGCGTTCCGCTTCCTCCGCATCGCCAACGCCTGGGTCCTCGGCCCGCTGCTCGGCGTCGCCGCGGCCACCGCGCTCGACGTGCAGCTCTCGGCGCTGCCGGGCTGGGTGGTGAATGGCGGCCAGTTGCTGATCGGCTGCTCGCTCGGTTGCCAGTTCTCGCGCGAGTTCTTCCGCGCCGCCCCGCGCTTCATGGCCGTGGCGGCGATCTCGGCCCTGCTCTCGATCGTGCTCGCCTTCGCGCTCGCGCTCGCCCTCGGGCTGCTGTCGACGGTGCCGCTGGCGACGCTGTCGCTCGCGACCGCCCCCGGCGGCGTGGCCGAGATGTGCATCACGGCCAAGGTCCTGCAGCTCGGCGTACCCCTGGTCACCGTCTGCCACGTGCTGCGCGTGGTGGTGCTGACGCTGGGCGCACAATGGACGTTCGGCGCTTTTCGCAGATTGCTCGCGATCTGAAGCTCGCGCCGGATTGACCGGCGGCAAGTCCGAACGCCGCGAATCTGGGACAATGAGGGCTCGCGCCCACCGGAGACGATGCATGGCCCGCAAGTCGGATTCCACGCCCACCGACGCGCTGCTGGTGCTCACCAACCTGCCCGACGCCGACGCCGCCGAGGCGCTGGCGCGGCGTCTCGTGGACGCGCGGCTGGCCGCCTGCGTGAACGTCCTCGCGCCCTGCACCTCGGTGTATCGCTGGCAGGGGGAGGTCGAGACCGCGACCGAGGTGCCGCTGCTGATCAAGACGACGAAGGCAGGCTATGCGGCGCTGGAGACGGCGATCCGCGACGCCCACCCCTACGAACTTCCGGAAGTCGTGGCGGTCGATATCGTGTGTGGCCTGCCTGCCTACATGGAGTGGATCGCGCGCGAGACGGAACCCGAGATAGCTGCTCCCTGAAGTCCTGTGTCCGAGTACAGAACAAGATGCGCACACTGTTGATCCTGCTCGCCCTGCTCGCAAACCTGCTCGCCCTCCCTGGGCATGCGGCGGACCCGATCGAGCCGGAGAAGGCCTTCGCGATGCGTGCGCAGGCGCTCGACGCGCAGACGCTCGAGGTCGTGTTCGACGTTGCCAAGGACTACTACCTCTACGC
>JBFGUQ010000007.1:0-16920 GCA_041565515.1 Rhodocyclaceae bacterium
AGCAGCGGCTACGACGTGGTCTACCCGAGCATCGAATACGCCGGCAGGCAGATCCAGGCGAACATCTTCCAGCCGCTCGACAAGAGCAAGCTGCCGAATCTGACGAACATCGATCCGGTCATCCTCAAGGCAATCGAGGTCGCCGATCCCGGCAACCGCCACCTCGTGCCCTACATGTGGTTCACCACCGGCGTGGCGATCAACGTCGACAAGGTCACGAAGGCGCTCGACGGCAAGCTGCCGGACAACGCCTGGGATCTGTTGTTCGATCCCGAGATCACGGCCAGGCTCGAGCAGTGCGGCATCTCGATGATGGACGAGGCCAGCGACCTCATCCCGGCGGCGATGCTCTACGCGGGCAAGGACACGAGCAAGATGGATCCGGCCGACATCGGCGCAGCGCTCGAGCGGGTGCTTCCGGTGCGCAAGCACGTGCGCACCTTCAACTCCTCGCCGATCGACCTGATGGCCAAGGGCAGCGTCTGCGTCGCGATGATGTTCTCCGGCGACGCCATGATCGCAGGCGACCGGGCGAAGGAGTCCAATACCGGCGTAGAGGTCCGCTACATCATTCCGAAGACGGGCGCGATGATGTCGGTCGACGTCATGGCCATCCCGCGCGATGCGAAGCACGTCGACAATGCGCACGCCTGGATCAACGCCATGATGGACCCGAACGTGATCGCGCCGATCTCCAACGAGACCTTCTTCATCAGCGCCAACAAGGCCGCGCTGCCGATGATGTCGAAGGCGCTCACGGACAATCCGATGATCAACGTGCCCGAGGACCTGAAGGCGGTCCTGCATCCCAAGCCCGTGCTGTCGAGCCAGGTGCAGCGCGAGCTGACGCGCGCCCTGAGCCGTTTCAAGACCGCGAAGTAGTCCGCAGCGGGAGCCGGCGGTGGGACAGCAACAGGACACGGGCGCGGCCTACCTGCGCATCGAGGGCGTCAGCAAGCAGTTCGGCGACACGCGCGTGGTGCGCGATGTCACGCTCGACATCGCGCACAAGGAGATCTTCGCACTGCTCGGCAGCTCGGGCTGCGGCAAGTCGACCCTGTTGCGCATGCTCGCCGGTCTCGAGAAGCCCAGCGCCGGGCGTATCGTGCTCGACGGCGAGGACATGGCCCGCGTGCCGGCCCATCGCCGGCCGACCAACATGATGTTCCAGTCCTACGCCCTGTTCCCGCACCTGAGCGTGGCCGAGAACGTCGCCTTCGGCCTGCGCCAGGACCGGCCGCGGCTCGCGCGCGAGCGCATCGACGCGCGCGTGGCCGACATGCTCGAGCTCGTGCAGATGCAGGCCTTCGCGAAGCGCAAGCCGCACGAACTGTCCGGCGGCCAGCAACAGCGCGTCGCGCTGGCCCGCAGCCTGGCGAAGGAGCCCAAGCTGCTGCTGCTCGACGAACCCCTGGCCGCGCTCGACAAGAAGATTCGCCAGGAAACCCAGCTCGAGCTGGTGCACCTGATCGAGCGCATCGGCGTCACCTGCATCATCGTCACCCACGATCAGGAGGAGGCGATGACGATGGCGAACCGCATCGGCGTCATGTCGGACGGCGTGCTGCTGCAGGTGGGCACGCCGGGCGAGATCTACGAGCATCCGAACTGCCGCTTCACCGCCGAATTCATCGGCGAGACCAACATGTTCCACGGCCGCCTCGGCGCGCAGGGCGTGGCCTGTGCCGATTTCCACTCGCCGATCGCGATTCGCCCCGTCCCGGGCCTGGCGCAGGGCGAAGAGGTCTCGGTGTCGGTGCGTCCCGAGCGCATCGTGCTCGGCCGCGGGCAGCAGGATCCGGCAACCCATGGTGACGGCGCGGTCGGCCTCAATCGCGCCGCCGGCGAGGTCGCTGAGATCGCCTACCTCGGCAGCTACTCGATCTATCACGTCCGCCTCGCCAGCGGCCGCACGGTGATCGCCAGCGTACCCTCGGTGCATTGGGGCGACGCGCCGGCGCCCACCTGGGGCGATCCGGTGTGGGTGTCGTGGAAGGCTCCCGCCGGGGTGGTGCTCAGCCGATGAAGGCGCAGCGCCTGTTCCTGCTGCGCGGCCGCTTCTGGGTGGGCGTCCTGCCATGGGCCTGGTTTCTGCTGTTCTTCCTGCTGCCCTTCGCGCTCATCGTCAACGTCAGCCTGTCCACGCCCGAACTGAGCATCCCGCCGTACGTGTCGCCGCTGCGCGTGCAGCCCGGCGAGCCCGGGCTGGGTTTCGTCCCCGACCTGTCGAGTTATCGTCGCCTGCAGGATGAAGTCGGCACGCTTGGCGACGAGGGCGCATACCTGCAGTACCTGCGGGCGTATGGCAACTCGCTGCTGCTCGCCGGCCTGACCACCCTGTGCTGCCTGCTCATCGGCTACCCCTTCGCATACCACATCGCGCGTGCCCGCGAGTCGGTCCGCAACGTCCTGCTGATGATGGTGATGCTGCCGTTCTGGACCTCGTTCCTGCTGCGCGTCTATGCCTGGATGGGGCTGCTCGACAGCAGCGAGGTCGGCATCATCAACCAGCTGCTGCTCGGCCTCGGCGTGGTCGAGGCGCCGCTGCCGCTGCTCTACAACACCGGTTCGGTGCTGACCGGCATGATCTACAGCTACCTGCCCTTCATGGTGTTGCCGCTCTATGCCAACCTGGTGAAGCTCGACCCGCGGCTGCTGGAGGCCGCGAGCGACCTCGGCGCCCGGCCGTGGACCACGTTCCGGACCGTCACGCTGCCGCTGTCGCGCAATGGCATCATCGCCGGGGCGATGATGGTGTTCATTCCCGCGGTGGGCGAGTTCGTCATTCCCGACCTGCTCGGCGGCGGCGGCGTGCTGATGATCGGGCGCAACATCTGGGACGACTTCGGTCCCAACCAGGACTGGCCGATGGCCGCGGCGGTCGCGGTGACCATGGTGCTGCTGCTGATCGCGCCGATCGTCGTCTTCAACCGCTACAGCCGGCGCGAGGCGGAGGACCTGCCGTGAGCCGCGGCAGTCCTGCCTGGGGCGCGCGGGCCTGGCTGGGCCTGGTCTACGCCTTTCTCTACATACCCATCCTGTGCCTGGTGGTGTTCTCCTTCACCTCCGGCGAGATCACCACCCAGTTCGACGGCTTCTCGCTGCGCTGGTACGAAGCCCTGCTCGATGACGAAGAGATCCAGTCCGCGGTGTGGCTGTCGCTGCGCATCGGCGCCCTGGCGGCGACCGCCGCGGTGGTGGTCGGCTCGGCGGCGGCCTTCGTGCTGGCGCGCTTCCGGCCCTATTTCGGCAGCAACTTCTTCGCCGGCATGACCACCGCGCCGATGGTGATGCCCGACGTGGTGATCGGCCTGTCGCTGGTGCTGCTGTTCACCCACCCGATGCTGTCCTTCCTCGGCGGCCGCGGGGTCGTCGCCATCTGGGCGGCGCATACCACGCTGTGCGCGGCCTACGCGGCCATCCTCATCCAGTCGCGTCTGCGCGAGGTCGACCGCTCGCTCGAGGAGGCGGCCCTCGACCTCGGCTGCCCGCCGTTCAAGGTCTTCTTCGTCGTCACCGTGCCGGTCATCGCCCCGGCGCTGGTGGCCGCCTGGCTGCTGACCTTCACCCTGTCGATGGACGACTTCGTCCTCGCCGCGATGCTCTCCGACCCGGGCAGCACCACCTTGCCGGTGCTCGTCTTCGCGCGCCTGCACCATGGCCTGAAGCCGGAGATCAACGCCCTGGCGACGATCATCGTGGTGATCGTCTCGATCGCCGTGCTGATCGCCAATCGCGTCATGCTGAAGTCGCAGAAGGGGCGCAACAGGGGGCCGGTGCCGGGCGGCCCGAAGCCCTGAGTGCCTGAGCCCCGGCGAGCCGACCGCGCAGACGTGAAAACGCCCCGGCGCGCGGGGCTTGCCGGGGCGTGGCGCGGTTCGGAGGCCTTCGCCCCGGCGGCTCAGACGTTGAACAGGAAGTTCAGCACGTCGCCGTCCTTCACCACGTAGTCCTTGCCTTCGGCGCGCATCTTGCCGGCTTCCTTGGCGCCGGCCTCGCCCTTGTAGGTGATGAAATCGTCGTAGGCGATGGTCTGCGCGCGGATGAAGCCGCGTTCGAAGTCGGTGTGGATGACGCCCGCCGCCTGCGGCGCGGTGTCGCCGACGTGGATGGTCCAGGCGCGCACTTCCTTGACCCCGGCGGTGAAGTAGGTCTGCAGGCCGAGCAGCTTGTAGCCGGCGTGGATCAGGCGGTCGAGGCCCGGCTCCTCGAGTCCCATGGATTCGAGGAATTCCGTCTTGTCGGCTTCGTCGAGGTCGGCGATCTCGGCTTCGATCGCCGCGCACAGCGCGACCACGCCGGCGCCTTCCGCGGCTGCGTGGGCGCGGACCGCGTCGAGATGCGGGTTGTTCTCGAAGCCGTCCTCGGCGACGTTGGCCGCGTACAGCACCGGCTTTACCGTGATCAGGCAGAAGGGCTTCAGGCTCGCCCACTCTTCCTTGCTCAGGTCGAGCGCGCGCACCGGTTTCGCCTCGTTGAGCTGGGCGAGGCACTTCTCGAGCACGGCCACGAGGGTCTTCGCCTCCTTGTCGCCGGCCGCGGCCGGGCGCTTGTAGCGGTTGAGCGCCTTTTCGACGGTGGCCATGTCGGCCAGCGCCAGCTCGGTGTCGATGACTTCGATGTCGCGGATCGGATCGACGTTGCCCGACACGTGGACCACGTTGTCGTCGGCGAAGCAGCGCACCACGTGCACGATGGCGTCGGTTTCGCGGATGTTGGCCAGGAACTGGTTGCCCAGGCCTTCACCCTTCGAGGCGCCCGCCACCAGGCCGGCGATATCCACGAACTCGACGATGGCCGGCTGCACCTTCTGCGGCTTGACGATCGCCGACAGCGCGGCCAGGCGGGGGTCGGGCACTTCGACGATGCCGACGTTGGGCTCGATCGTGCAGAAGGGGTAGTTGGCCGCATCGATGCCGGCCTTGGTGAGGGCGTTGAACAGGGTCGACTTGCCGACGTTGGGCAGGCCGACGATTCCGCATTTCAGGCTCATGGCTTGGGTTCGTCCTTGGAATTGGCTTGCGCCGCGGACGCATCCGCGGCCGGGCGGGGCGCCTTCGGCGGCTTCGGCGGCGCGGGGCGCGCGTTGAGCCGGGTGGCAGTGGCGTGGAGTTCGCCGCGGGCGAGCTGCGGCCAGGCGGCGAGGGCACGATCGATGGCTTCGTCGATCAGCGCCTGCTCTTCGCGGCGCGGCGGCTTCAGCACGAAGTTGACGACCTCGTTGCGCTCGCCCGGGTGGCCGATGCCGATGCGCAGTCGCCAGTAGTCGTTGGTGCTGAGGTGGGCCGAGCTGTCCTTGAGGCCGTTGTGGCCGCCGAGTCCGCCGCCGAACTTGAGGCGCAGCTGGCCGGGCGGGATGTCGAGTTCGTCGTGGACGACGAGGATCTCGGCCGGCTCGATGCGATAGAAGCGTGCCAGTGCGCCGAGCGCCTGGCCGGAGCGGTTCATGTAGGTCTGCGGCATCAGCAGCCACACCCCGGCCTCGCGCGCATTGGCGACGAGGCCGTGGAAGCGGGATTCGTGCGAGAAGCGCACGCCGAGCTTGTCGGCGAGCCGCTCACAAAACCAAAACCCGGCGTTGTGCCGGGTTTCGGAGTATTCGGCCCCCGGATTGCCGAGGCCGACGATGAGGCGCAGGGGGCGCGAGGGCGCAGCGGTCATCGGTTGTCGGTCTCCAGCATCCGGATGGGCAAGGCGGCGGTGAGGGGATCAGTCCTCTTCGCGCTCGTCCTTTTCTTCCACTTCGCCTTCGGCGGCTTCGACCTCTTCTTCCTCTTCGGTGGGCTCGGCCATGACGATCAGGGCGGTGGCGACAACCGGGTCACCCTCGCCGTGGTGCACGATCTCGACGCCCTCGGGCATCTTGAGTTCGGAGACGTGGATCGACTGGTCGGCTTCGAAGGTGGACAGGTCGACCTCGATGAACTCGGGCAGATCCTTCGGCAGGCACTCGATGTCGATTTCGGTCATGACGTGGGAGATGATGCAGCCGCCGAGCTTGACCGCCGGGCAGGTCTCGTCGCCGATGAAGTGCAGCGGCACCTTCATGTGCATCTTCTGGCCGCGCACGACGCGCTGGAAGTCGATGTGCAGGACCTGCGGCTTGAAGGCGTGCCACTGGGTGTCGCGCAGCACGACCAGTTCCTTGCTGCCGTCGACGTCGATGTCGAGCAGCGAGGCGTGGAAGGCTTCCTTGCGCAGCAGGTGGTAGAGCTCGTTGTGGTCGAGCGTGATCGGCAGCGCTTCCTTGTCGGCACCGTAGATGATGCCCGGCAGCTGGCCGGCGCGACGCAGGCGGCGGCTCGCACCCGTACCCTGTGCATCGCGCTTGGTGGCCTTGAATTCGATTTGCATTGTGTTGCTCCTGGTTGGATGTCCTCGCCCGCGACCAGGCGAAGACGGGAAAGCCCGCGGCAGGCCGCGGGCGAAAACTTACTCCATGAACAGCGAGGAGACGGACTCCTCGTTGCTGATGCGCAGCATCGTGTCGGCCAGCAGCGAGGCGACCGAGATCTGGCGGATGCGCTTGCAGGCCTTGGCATCCTCGCGCAGCGGGATGGTGTCGGTGACCACGAGTTCGTCGAGTTCGGAGTCGCTCAGACGCGCTACCGCGGCGCCGGACAGCACGGCGTGGGTGGTGTAGGAGAGCACGCGCTTGGCGCCGTTTTCCTTCAGCGCGCTGGCGGCCTTGCACAGCGTGCCGGCGGTATCGACGATGTCGTCCATGATCACGCAGGTGCGGCCCTCGACCTCGCCGATGATGTTCATCACCTCGGAAACGTTGGCCTTGGGGCGACGCTTGTCGATGATCGCGAGGTCGCATTCCATGCGCTTGGCGAAGGCGCGGGCGCGCACCACGCCGCCGACGTCTGGCGACACCACGAGCAGGTCGTCGTACTTCTGCTTGTCGAGGTCGGCCAGCAGCACCGGCGCGGCATAGACGTTATCGACCGGGATGTCGAAGAAACCCTGGATCTGGTCGGCGTGCAGGTCCATCGTCAGCAGGCGCTGGACGCCCGCCGCCTGCAGCATGTTGGCGACGACCTTGGCCGTGATCGGCACGCGCGCCGAGCGCGGGCGGCGATCCTGGCGGGCATAGCCGAAGTAGGGGATGGCTGCGGTGATGCGACCGGCCGAGGCGCGCTTGAGCGCGTCGACCAGGATCAGCAACTCCATCAGGTTCTCGTTGGTCGGCGAACAGGTGGGCTGGAGGACGAAGACGTCCTTGCCGCGAACGTTCTCCAGCAGTTCGACGTTCACCTCGCCGTCCGAGAAGCGCCCGACCGTGGCCGAACCGAGGGAGATTCCCAGCCGGCGCGCGACGTCTGCGCCGAGTTTGGGGTTGGCGTTGCCGGTGAAGACCATCAGGCTGCCGTGGGGCATGACTGCTACTCCGAGATGCCGTACGAATCATCGTGCAAAAACGACTCGGGCAGGCCTTTGGCCTGCCCGTCGTTGTTGTATGGCTGGGGAGGAAGGATTCGAACCCTCGAATGCCGGAATCAAAATCCGGTGCCTTAACCGACTTGGCGACTCCCCAAAAATCTTTTCGCCTGCGCGCCCAGCGTGGATCGTATGACGAAACGGCCGCTATTCTACCCATTCGTACAGCGGATGACGAGCCAGGCTTCTCGCCTTCCAGGCCTGCCATGGCGGAGGGCAGCTCTCGACGATGCGATGCGCCTCGAATTCCGAAGCCACTTCCGCAAAGACGCAGGCGCCCGAGCCTGTCATCCGGGCCGGCGCGTGATGGCCCAGCCACTCGATCGCACGCGCCACTTCTGGGTACAGATCGCATGCCACCGGCTGCAGATCGTTCCGGGTGGGGCCCGCTACGAAGTCCGCCATTTTGATAGGCGCGTTATTTCGCGTCAACCCCGGCGCGGAAAATATTTCGGCGGTGGGGACGGTCACCCCCGGCGACACGATCACGTACCAGGCCGGAGGCAGTTCGAGTGCCTGCAGGGCCTCCCCCACGCCCTCGGCAAAGGCGTCGCGACCGAAGACGAATACCGGCACGTCGGCGCCTAGCTCGAGCCCGATGGCCTGCAGCTCGACGCGGCTCAGGCCGGTCTGCCACAGCCGGTTGAGCGCGATCAGCGTGGTTGCGGCGTCGGAGCTGCCGCCACCGATGCCGCCGCCCATCGGCAGCACCTTGTCGACGTGGATGTCGGCGCCGAGACCGGTGCCGCTGCGCGCCTGCAGCAGGCGCGCGGCGCGCACCACCAGATCCTGCTCCTCGGGCACGCCTTCGAGCGCGCTGCTGCGGTGGATCCGGCCGTCGTCGCGGCGGATGAAGTCGAGCGTGTCGCCCCAGTCGAGCAGGCGGAAGGCGGTTTGCAGGAGGTGATAGCCGTCGTCGCGACGGCCGAGCACGTGGAGGAAGAGGTTCAGCTTGGCCGGCGCCGGGCAGTCGCGCAGGCTGGCCTCGGCGCCGCGCGGGTTCAGGGCAGTGGGGTCCATTGGTCGATGATCAGCCGGATGCGCGCGTCGCCGCGCGAGATGTCGATCCGCGCGGGCGGCGCGTCGGGCGCCGTATCCGCGTAGCTCGCGTAGTCGATGCGCCAGCCCTGGTCGATGACGACGGCGGGGCGCCCGAGCGCGTCGAGCGCGCGCACCTCGGCCGCCGCCTCGGGCGCGGCCTGCACCCAGCGGCTAAGCCTTGCGACCGGCACGTCCACGCCGAGTACCCGCGGCAGCAGTTCCTCGGCGCTCGCGGCGACGGCGCGCTGGCCATCGGCGGTCATCAGGGTGGCGCCGCCGGCATCGCGCTGGAGCCGGGCGGCGATCTGCCCGAGCGGGCTGAAGACGGTCCAGGTGTCGGCTGCCGGGTCGTGCTGCCACTCGATACGACCGTTGGCGGCGCGTTCGCCGTCGCTGGCGGAGATGCGGCCGGCGAGTTCGAACGCCGGCGCCGCCTGTCGCATCGCCAGGGTCGTCGGGGCCGGCGCCAGCGGCGCGCAGGCGGCCAGCCACGAAGCGGCGCAGGCTGCGAGCATGCCGGCAGCGCGCCGGCCGGCCGGCGCCGCGCAGGTCATGGCTGCCGTCATTGTGCGCGCAGGCGCCTGGCGGTGTCGCGCAGCAGGGTGTTGTCGGGATGTGCCGCCAGTGCCTCGTTCAGCAGGCGGTCGGCATCGTCGCGCCGCGACAGGTTCCACAGGACCTCGCCGAGGTGGGCGGCGATCTCGGCGTCGTTGCGCATCGCGTAGGCGCGCTCGAGGTGCTTGAGCGCGTTGTCGAGGTCGCCGCGGCGGAAGTACACCCAGCCCAGGCTGTCGAGGATGAAGGGGTCGTCCGGGGCCAGCTCGAGCGCCCGTTCGATCAGGGCCTGGGCCTCGTCCAGGCGCATGGCGCGGTCGGCAAGCGAGTAGCCGAGCGCGTTGTGCGCATGTGCGTGCTCCGGCTTGAGCGCGATGACCTTGCGCAGCTTGTCTTCCATGAGGTCGATGCGGTCGAGCCGCTCGGCCAGCATCGCGGCTTCGTACAGCAGGTCGGTGTCGTCCGGCGCGCGCGCCAGCGCGGCGTCGAGCACCAGCATCGCCTCGGCGGGGCGGTCGGCTTCGCGCAGGATCTGTGCTTCGGCCATGACGTAGCGCCGGCGGGCGTCGTCGTCGCCCTTCAGCGTCTGCAGGTGGGTCCGTGCCTCGTCCACCCGCTTCTCGCGCGCGAGGCTCTGCGCGATGCGGATGTTGGCTTCGAGGCGGTGGCGGGCATCGTCCACGGCCGCGAACCACTTGCGTGCCGCCTCGCCTTCGCCGCGATTGTCGGCGAGCTGGCCCAGATGCAGCCTGATCACATCCTGTTCCGGATGGTCGGCGTCGAGCGCGCGCCGGAACAAGGCCTCGGCCTCTGCGTCCTCGTTGAGCTGAACCGAGAGCAGGGCGACGGCGTAGAGCAGATCGCGATCGTTCGGCGCGGCATCGAGCAGCCGGCGGAATTCGGTGCGGGCATCGTCGAAACGCTTCGTGGCGACCAGCGCCCGCCCGTAGGCCTGGCGCAGGGCGACGTTGCCGGGATCGCGCGCGAGCTCGGCCTCGAGCTGCTTGACCGCCGCTTCGCCGGCGCCGGCATGCTGGAGGATCTGCGCCTTCATCAGGATCGCCGGGTCCCAGCCCGGGCGGAGTTCGATCGCGCGGTCGATCGCTGCCATGGCCTGCATCGCATCCTGCGCGATCATTGCCGCCTGCGAGCGGGCGAAATGCGCCTCGGGCAGGTCGAGGTAGGGTTCGGTCACGCGCATCACGACCGACTGCGCCGCCTCCTTGTCGGGCAGTCGCTGCAGGGCGCGGTTCAGACCCATCAGATTCTGCGCCAGGCGTTCGCCGGTCGAGTGCGCCAGCGCGCGGGCGACCTGGATCTGGAGGTCTTCGAGCCTGCCATCGCTGCCTGCCGCGACGACATTGGCGAGGATCCTGCGCGCGTCCTCCGAGTCCGGCTCCACCTCGGCCCACAGGCGCGCGGCCTCCGACGCCAGGGGCAGGTTGCGCGAGAACATGGCGATCTCGGTGGCGCGGCGGGCGATGCGCGGATCGCGGGTGGCGCGGGCAAGGTCCAGATAGAGCTCCGCGGAAAGGCCGACCTGGCCGCGCGCGCCGGCGATCTCGGCGAGCAGGAACTGGTACAGCGTCTTCGGCGTGAGCTCCTGCCCGGGCGGCGCGCCCTCGCCGGCAGCACCGGCGAGGCCGGTGGCGAGACTCAGCCCAACGGCCAGGCTTGTGCGACGGGCAAGGCGGGCGATATCGATTTTCATGAATGTGATCCGGCGAGCTTCCTCGGTATTCGGTCGAGAGGCTGCACCGGCGCGGAGAGCCGCCGATGCGCGCTGTCCGAACTTTGAGGGCTGATCTAGAATTCGGTTCGCGCCATGGTAGGCAGAATGCCGCCATGCCTGCAAGCGAGGCGCGGCCTGCGCCCCGTCATCGCCCGCATCGAGACCCCATGCCCGAGTTGCCCGAAGTCGAAACCACCTGCAAGGGCGTTCGCCCGCATGCCGAAGGCCGCGTGCTCAGCGCCCTGGTGGTGCGCAACCCGCGCCTGCGTCAGCGCGTGCCCGACGACCTGGCCGGTTTGGTCGTCGGTCGCCGGCTGCAGCAGGTGGCGCGGCGCGCAAAATATCTGTTGTTCGACTTCGGCCTCGGCACCGTCATCGTGCACCTGGGCATGTCGGGGAGCCTGCGCGTGGTGCAGGCCGCCGAGGTGCCGGCGGCGCACGATCATGTCGATTTCGTCTTCGGTGAACAGGCCTTGCGGCTGCGCGACCCGCGCCGCTTCGGCATGGTGCTGTGGCAGGGCGGGGACGCCATGCGGCACCCGCTGCTCGCGCGCCTGGGGCCCGAGCCGCTGGGGCCGGAATTCGATGGCGCCTGGCTGCACCGCGTGACCCGCGGGCTGAAGGCCCCGGTCAAGCATGTGCTGATGGACAGCCACAAGGTGGTGGGGGTGGGCAATATATATGCTTCCGAGAGCCTGTTTCGCGCCCGCATCCATCCGCTCGAGGCGGCCGGCAGGCTGGGGCCCAGGCGTTGCGAGCGGCTGGCGGGCGCCGTGCGCGAGACGCTGACGGCGGCGATCGCGGCCGGTGGCAGCACGCTGCGCGACTTCGTCGGCGGCGATGGCCGGCCGGGTTATTTCCAGCAGCAGTATTTCGTCTATGGTCGCGACGGCGAGCCGTGCAGGGTGTGCGGGAGCACGATCCGGCGCGTCGTCAGCGGACAGCGCGCCACGTACTTCTGTCCGCAATGCCAGCGCCGGTCCTGACGACGTTTGTCGCCCGGGTGTGACCGTCGGTCCCGCGCCGTGAATACATCATGGATGCGGTTCACGTTCGCCGTTATGCTGTCAACGTCGCCGGTGCATTCTGCCCGCGGCCAACTCTTGCGGATATGCGATCGATGAGTGATCCGATGACGAATCTGTCCGAGCAGTTCTCGGCCTACAGCCGCTGGCGCGGCGCCACCGGCGAAGCCGTCGCCAAGCTGCGAGGCTGGCTCGCGCGCAACGAGATCGGCGACGTCCAGAGCGACCTGCGACTGCAGTACGTGCTCGAACGCCTGCGCGACGACAAGCTCACGGTCGCCTTCGTGGCCGAGTTCTCGCGCGGCAAGTCGGAACTCATCAACTCGATCTTCTTCGCCGATTACGGTGCCCGCATCCTGCCGTCGAGCGCGGGGCGCACCACGATGTGTCCCACCGAGCTGCAGTGGTCCAAGGGGGCCACGCCCGAACTGCGCCTGCTGCCGATCCGTACCCGGACGATGCAGGCGCCGGTCAGCGAGCTCAAGCGCTTCGCGGACGAGTGGCAGGTGACGCCGCTGACTTCGCTCGAGGCCAGCGCCCTGCAGGCGGCGCTCGCACGCGTGGGCGAGACCGAGCGCGTGGACAGGGACGAGGCGGAGCGCCTGGGCTTCAAGCTCGACCCCAAGGGCGAGGACGGACTCAAGCCGGGCGCCGACGGCCGTATCGAGATCCCGAGCTGGCGCCATGCGGTGATCCAGTTCCCGCATCCGCTGCTCGAGCAGGGCCTGGTGGTGCTCGATACGCCGGGCCTGAACGCGATCGGCGCCGAACCCGAGCTGACCCTGTCCATGCTGCCCAATGCGCATGCCGTGCTCTTCATCCTCGCCGCCGATACCGGCGTGACGCAGAGCGACCTGGCGGTCTGGCGCGACTACGTGCGCACCGGCGAGGGACGCCAGCGCGGGCGCATGGTGGTGCTCAACAAGATCGACGGCCTGTGGGACGGGCTGCGCGACGACGCCCGCATCGAGACCGAGATCGCGGCGCAGGTGCGCTCGGTTGCCGAGACGCTCGACGTGGATGCCGCGGCCGTGTTCCCGGTCTCGGCGCAGAAGGGCCTGGTCGGCCGCATCAACAAGGATGCCGCCCTGCTCGAGCGCAGCCGCCTGCCGGCGCTCGAGCGCGCGCTCACCGAGGATTTGCTGCCGACCAAGCAGGACATCGTGCGCGACAACACGCTGGCGGAGACCTGCGAAGTGGTCGCGCAGACGCGAAGCCTGCTCGAGGCGCGGCTGACGGGGCTGAGCGAGCAGCTGCGTGAGCTCACCGACCTGCGCGGCAAGAACCAGAGCGTCATCGAATACATGATGCGCAAGATCCGCGCCGAGAAGGAGGACTTCGAGCAGGGCCTGCAGAAGTACTACGCCGTGCGCTCGGTGTTCTCCGACCTCACCAACAGCCTGCTCGCCAACATGGGCATGGATGCGCTGCGCGACGAGACGCGGCGCACGCGCGAGGCGATGCTCGAGTCCTCCTTCAGCCGCGGCCTGCGGGAAGCGATGGAGGGCTTCTTCCGTCATCTGCGTGAGAACCTGCACCGCTCCACCGGCGAAATCGGCGAGATCACCCGCATGCTCGAGGCGATGTACAAGCGCTTCAGCGTCGAGCATGGCCTCAAGCTCAGCGCGCCGGAGACCTTCTCCACCTTGCGCTACGAGAAGGAGCTCGATCGCCTCGAGAAGGCCTTCAATCGCCAGATCAACACCACCCTCACCCTGGTGACCACCGAGAAGCATGCGCTGACGCAGAAATTCTTCGAGACCGTCGCGGTGCAGGCGCGCCGCACCTTCGAGGTTGCCAACCGCGACGTCGAGCAGTGGCTGCGGGCAGTGATGTCGCCGCTCGAAACCCAGGTGCGGGAATACCAGATCCAGCTCAAGCGCCGGCTCGAGAGCGTGAAGCGCATCCACCAGGCGACGGATACGCTGGAGGACAGGGTCGAAGAGCTGAAGCAGAGCGAAGACGGCATTGTCGCCATGATCGCCGAGCTCGACGCGCTGGACCGCGGCATCCGGACCGCGCTCGGCGTGCCCGACGGCGCCGGCGCGGCCGACGCGGGTGCCGAGGCGGCGGCTGCCTGAACGCGCTGCTTGCGAGAGTCGAAATGAGGAAGGGCGGGCCATCGGGCCCGCCCTTCCTCATTTCCACCACGCGCGCCGCCGGCCCGTCCGGCCGGCGCACGCTGCGTGGAACCCGGACGATCAGG
Source organism: Rhodocyclaceae bacterium (assembly GCA_041565515.1). Classification (GTDB taxonomy): domain Bacteria; phylum Pseudomonadota; class Gammaproteobacteria; order Burkholderiales; family Rhodocyclaceae; genus Thauera. The sequence continues at coordinate 14,003 of JBFGUQ010000007.1, forward strand.
CCTTGCCGGTGAGCTTGAGGAACTTCTCCATCAGCTGTTCCTTGGTTTCCCTGTTGTTCTCGTCGAGCGGGATACAGTCGACCGGGCAGACCTGCTGGCATTGCGGCTCGTCGAAGTGGCCGACGCACTCGGTGCACTTGTTCGGGTCGATCTCGTAGATCTCATCGCCCTGGTAGATGGCGCCGTTGGGGCATTCCGGTTCGCAGACGTCGCAGTTGATGCATTCGTCGGTAATGATCAGAGACATTTGATTCGCTTCCTTGCTGTTGCCTTGAGTTTATTGCCTGGGGTTGAGTTTTTCCTGCAGTCGCGCAAGCACCGCGGGCTGCACGAACTGGCTCACATCGCCGCCGAAGCGGGCGATTTCCCGCACCATCGTGGCCGAGACGAACATGTACTCCTCGCCGGGCGTCAGGAACACTGTTTCGACGTCTGGATAGAGCTTCCGGTTCATCCCGGCCATCTGGAACTCGTACTCGAAGTCCGATGCGGCCCGCAGCCCGCGCAGGATCACGCGCGCGTTCATCTGGGCGACGAGATTCATCAGCAGGCCGTCGAAGCCGACCACGCTCACGTTTGGATAGCCCGCCAGCGCGTCGCGCGCAATGTCGACGCGTTCCTCGGTCGAGAAGATCGGGTTCTTGGCCTGGCTCTTCGCCACCGCGACCACGACCCGGTCGAACAACAGCGCCGCCCGTCGCACGAGGTCTTCGTGTCCGCGGGTCATGGGGTCGAACGTGCCGGGGTACACCGCCACCGCTTCCTTCATTCCTGGCTCCAGCGCATGAGATGGAAATGCACCTGGCCGGCCTGGCCTTGTTTGACCGTGCGCCAGCTGCCCAGATGCGTTACCGCGGCTTCGGACTCCAGGTAGAGCCATCCGTCCGGTTGCAGAAGCCTGTCCAGCCAGGGCTCCACGCGCTCGATCCAGCCCTGCCTGTAGGGCGGGTCGAGGAACACCCCGTCGAAGCTGCGCGGGGTCGTTTGCGCGAATCTTACCGCATCGCCGCGCACGATCTCTACTTGCGCCGCCTGTAGGGTTTCTGCCGCCTTGTGCAGTGCATCGAGCGCGTGGGCGTCGCGCTCCACCATCACCACCTGCCCGGCGCCACGCGAAGCGGCCTCGAAACCGAGAATGCCGGTGCCGGCGAAGAGGTCGAGGCAGCGCTGCCCGTCGAGCGTCTGGCCGAGCCAGTTGAAAAGCGTTTCACGCACGCGGTCCGGCGTCGGCCGCAGGCCGCTGGCGCGCGCGACGCCGAGCAGGCGCGAGCGCCACTGGCCGCCGACGATGCGGACGCGGCTCACTTCTTCGCCGCGGGCGTGTCGCCGTCGCCGCCGGAGATCACGGTGATGAGCTGGTCGGCGGGGACGCGGCGGGCGAAGGCGTCGCGAACCTGCTCGACCGTCACCTGCTCGACCTTGCGCGGATAGGTGTCGAGCCAGTCCAGCGGCAGGCGGTGGAAGCCGATCATGGCGACGTAGTCGAGGATCTTGCGGTTGGAATCCAGGCGCAGTCCGAAGCCATTGACGAGATTGTCCTTGGCGGCCTGCAGTTCGGCCGCGGTCGGCCCCTTGGCGATGAACTCGGTCAGGGTCTGGCGCACGACCGCGAGCGCATCGTCGGTCTGGTTGCCGCGCGTCTGCAGGCCGATCTGGAACGGGCCGGCGACCTGCTGTGGCGAGAAGTAGCTGTACACGCTGTAGGCATAGCCGCGCTTCTCGCGCACCTCGTGGGTCAGGCGGGAGACGAAGCCGCCACCGCCGAGCACGTAGTTGCCGACCAGCAGCGGGAAGTAGTCCGGGTCCTCGCGCGCCATGCCCGGCTTGCCGATCAGGATGTGGGCCTGCGCCGACGGGTGCGGGATGCGCAGCGTGGCGACCGTGCTCGGCGGCGGCGGCGGCAGCGGCGCCGCCGCTTCGGCGGGCGGCAGTTGCGAGGTGAGCCGGATGGCGATGCGCTCGGCGGTGGCGCGATCGACGTCGCCGACGATGGCCACCGAGGCCCGCGCCGCGCCGTAGTGGGTGCGATGGAAGGTGACGAGGTCGTCGCGGGTGATGGCGGCGAGCGACTCCGGCGTGCTGTTGCCGCCATAGGGATGGCCCGCGTAGATCGCCTCGTTGAAGCGCCGTGCCGCCAGCGTGGCGGGCTTGGTGAGCGCCTCCTTCAGGCCCGCGATGGCGCGGGTGCGCTCGCGCTCGAGGACGTCGGCGGGGAAGTTCGGGCGGGCGAGCAGGGTGGCCGCGAGCTCGACCGCGCCGTCGCGCTCGGCCGCCGACGACAGGCTCCGGATCGACAGGTTGGCGCGATCTTCGTCGGCGCCGCCGCCGATCTGCGCACCGAGGTCGGCGCTGCGGTCGGCGATCGCCTGTTCGTCGAACTCGCCCGCGCCGGCGTCGAGCAGGGCGCGCGTGACGCCGGCCAGCCCGGCCTTGCCGGCGGGGTCGTAGGCCGAGCCGGCGGCGAAGTCGATCTGGATGTCGACCAGCGGCAGCGCACGGCTTTCGACGAAATGGACGCGGGCGCCGGTGGGCGCAGTCCATTGCTGGATCTCGGGGCCGGCCTGGGCGGCCGGCGCGAATGCCAGTTGCAGGCCCACCAGGGCGGGCAGGGCGAGGCGGAACAGGGTGCGATGGATCAAGGTCATGTCAGTTGCGGGCGTCCGAATGTTGTCTGCTGCGGATTGCGGGCCGGGGTCACTGCGGCGCCGGCGCGAGCGGCGCCTCGGCCTTGGCGACGCCGACCGCCTGCGGTTCGAGGCGCGCGATGGTGAGGCTGTCGTCGTCGAAGTAGCGCTGCGCCACGGCGCGGACGTCCTCGGCGGTGACCGCGCGCAGTCCTTCGAGCAGGCGCTCCTCGTCGCGCCAGGACAGGCCGGCGGCTTCGAGGTAGCCGATCTCCATCGCCTGCCCCATCAGGG